>JAWVGD010000027.1:0-15210 GCA_033855515.1 Baekduia sp. | reverse complement strand
CCGAGATCAGTCGCATCAACAGCGGCCAAGCCCCCACCGAGCTTGCCGATCGGGGTACGCGCGGCACCGAGAATCACAGTCTTGGGCATGGCTCGGGAGCCTAGATGGGTCGGGCGGTGGACCCACGCTGGCCGCGGGCCGGTTCGACCAGCCCCTTGGGCCAGTCCGCGTGTGCCACGGCAGGCAGCGCGCGGTGCAGCGCGAGCGCGCCGGGACGCGCGGCGGGGACACGGCCCCGCCGCGTGCCGGCGTCGGTCCGTTTCTGCCCGGGCGGGTCAGGCTGGGCAGGGACCGCCGGACGTCACCTGCCGACCGACGCGAGATTCGCGTCGACGAACGACGAGACCGTCCCGCCTCGCAGGATGAAGGCGAGCGCTCCGCCGCAGCTGGGGACGTTCCCGAGTGGGTTGGTGGCCCCGTGAAGCGGCCCGTTGGGGCCGTAGGGGCCGTCGACGCCATACGGGCCGCTCGGGCCGAACGGCCCCGGGTCGACGACCCCGGACAGGCACGCGTTCGGTCCCGGCACGGGCAGCGCGTTCAGCGGCCCGATGGCGGCCGACGCGGGGGCCGCGGCGATGATCGGAGCGCTGAGAGCCAGGACGCTCAGGGCCGCGGCGGTTGCCCGAAGGCGTGATCGGATGAACATGGAACTGCGCAACCTCCAATGCCGGGCGGTCGGGGTGCCGCCGGACGATCCTCCCCGCGCGACATGCTCCTCCGCGCACCCCGGGGCGTGTGTTTCTGACGATGTGACCCCATGGTGCGTTGCCGCCGCCGGCTTGGAAGCTGGCCACCGTGCCGATTCGACCTGCCCTTGCGGCACCTGTTCGGTTCGCGCGTCGCCGCGGGTCAGGAGGCCCTGGGGCGGCGTTCGGAGTCTGCCGGCGCCATCCGGCCCGCGCCGAACAGCAAAGGATCCATCTGGCACAGGTCCGGCGCGATGGTGGGGCGAAAGCCCATGTGGGCGAGGATGTCGGCCTCGAGATCGAGGCCGGGCGCGATCTCGATGAGCTCCAGGCCGACGGGACCGAGACGCAGGACGCACCGCTCGGTGATGTAGAGCACTCGTTGTCCGCGAGCGCGGGCCTGCGCCGCGCTGAACGTGATCTGGCCGACGCGCGCGACGAACTTGGGCCGGCCCGGCTCGATCACGCGCAGCGCGTCGCCCCGGACCTCGCTCCGGGCGCCGACGCCGAACGTGCCCATGAAGTACAGCGCGCGCGTGCTCTGGCTGATGTTGATGAAGCCGCCCGCGCCCGGCAGGCGCGAGCCGAACCGGCTGACGTTCACGTTCCCGTCGCGGTCGACCTCGGCGAGGCCCAGGAACGCCTGGTCCAGCCCTCCGCCGTCGTAGAAGTCGAACTGGTACGGCTGATCGACGATGGCGGTGGCGTCGGACGTCGCACCGAAGCTCTGGCCGCCCGCCGGCCGCCCACCGATGCCGCCGGCCTCGACGGTCGCGGTGAACAGCGAGAGCAGGCCCTCCTCCTCGGCGACGCCGACGATGCCCTCGGGCATGCCGATGCCGAGGTTCACCACGCTGCGGGGCTCCATCTCGAGCAGCGCGCGCCGCGCGATGACCTTGCGCTCGTCCAGGTCCATCGGCGGTGTCGCGTCGCAGCGGCGTCCCTCCCCGGTGTAGGAGGGGTTGTAGCTCTCCGCGAAGGTCTGAGGGTGGTTCGCGGGGTCGGCGATCACGACCGCGTCGACGAGGATGTCGGGGATCTGCACCTCGCGCGGCGACAGCGTGTGCCGCTCGACGACACGCTCCACCTGGACGATGACGATGCCTCCCGAGTTGTGCGCGGCCTGGGCGATCGACAGCGCCTCGAGCGTCACCGCCTCCCGCTCCATGGTGATGTTCCCGGCCAAGTCCGCGGTCGTCCCGCGGAGGAACGCCACCGCGACGGGCATGCGCGGATAGAACAGGTACTCCTCCCCGTCGAGCTCGAGCAGCCGGACGACGTCGTCCGTGGTTCGCTCGTTGAGGCGCCCTCCTTCGAGCCGCGGATCCACGAACGTGCCCAGCCCGACCTTGGTGATGACGCCCGGCCCGCCGGCCGCCGTCTCGCGGTAGAGGCGCGAGATCACGCCCTGCGGCAGGCAGTACGCCTCGATGGAGCCTTCCAGCGCGAGGCGGCCCAGCGCCGGCGTCAGGCCCCAGTGCCCGCCGACCACCCGTCGCACGAGGTCCGGGTGGCCGAGGTGGTTCAGGCCGCGGCGGTTTCCGTCGCCCTGGCCGCCGGCATAGAGCAGGTTGAGGTCGCGCGGCGCGCCCGTGTCCAAGAACCGCCGCTCCAGGGCGACCAGCAGCTCCTCGGGCACGCCGATCCCCACGAAGCCCCCGGTGGCCAGCGTCGCCCCGTTCGGGACCAGCGCCACCGCGGCGCCCGCGGTCATGACCTTCGCGCGGCCCCGCTCGGCGCTCACGGGGAGCCGCGGCGCGGCATCGAAGGCATCGCTCATCTCCGGTCAAGGGTGCGGCCTGGTCGCCGCCGGCGGTGCTGGCCGGCGTGCCCGGGTCGGCTGGCCGACGGGTCACGACGCCCGCGCTCGCGGCCGCCGATCAGGGCAGCTCGCGTACGACGATCACGTTCGTCGCGCCCGGCGAGAACGCCTGGGGTCCCACGGTGACGACGACGTGGTCGCCGCTCGCCAGGCCGCAGGTGTCACGGGCGATGTCCAGCGCGTGCTCGGCGAGCTCGTGTGGCGAGCCGCCCACCTCGACGTACAGGGGCTGCACGCCCCATTCCGTGGTCAGCTGCGCGGCCACGACCGGGTCGTGCGCGAGCGCCAGCATCGGCGTCCGCAAGCGGAACTTCGCGCAGGCCCTCACTGCCCCGCCGGTGGCGGTCGGGATCACGAGAAGGCGGGCGCGGAGCTGGTCGGCCAGGAGGACCGCGGCGTGCATGACGCCTTCGGCCGACGTGTCGCCCGGGTGCTCGCCGACCCGGGCCCGGCCGTGGACCACCGGGGTCTCCTCGGCCGCCTGTGCGACGAGCGACATCATCCGGACGGCGTCGACCGGGTGCCTCCCGACGCCGGTCTCGGCGGAGAGCATCACGGCCGATGTCCCGTCGATGACCGCGTTGGCCACGTCTGCGACCTCGGCGCGCGTCGGCTCCGGTGCCTGGATCATCGACTCGAACATCTGCGTGGCCGTGATGACGAACTTGCCCGCCTGCGTGGCCCGCCAGATGGTGTCCTTCTGCATCAGCGGGACGCGCGCGAGCCCGGCGGTGACCCCGAAGTCGCCCCGGGCGACCATCACCCCGTCGGCCGCGGCGATGATCTCGTCGATGCGCTCGTAGGCCTCGACCGTCTCGATCTTCGCCACGATCGCTGCGCGCGAGCCGCCGGCGCGCAACCGCTGACGGAGCTCCTCGATGTCGGCCGCCGACCGGACGAACGACAGGGCGACGAAGTCGGCCCCGACCGCCATGGCCGTGTTCAGGTCGTCGACGTCCTTGTCGGTGATCGCCGGGAGCTCGGGTCGGGCGCGGATGACGTTGACGCCCTTGCGAGGGGCGATCGCTCCGGCCGAGACGGCGCGCGCGGTGACCGTCTCGCCACGTGCGTGCTCGACCGCGAAGCGGGGCACGCCATCGCCGATCACGATCTCCGAGCCGCTCGTCACGAGCCGCGCGAAGCCGTCGCAGTCGACGGTGGCATGGCCGAGGACGCCGCCGGACGATCGGTTCGAGCTGAACGTCATCGACTCGCCGATGCCGATCCGTCGCTCCGACGTGCTCGCCGACAGGCGCAGCTTGGGGCCCTGGAGGTCGAACAACACGCCGATCGGCCGCCCGGCGCGCGCGGCAGCCGCACGGACCGCCTCCGCCCGCTCGACCAGCTCGGGACCGGTGCCGTGCGAGCAGTTCAGACGGGCGCAATCGAGGCCCGCGGCCACGAGACCGTCGAGAACTCCCGGTGCGTCGGTGGCGGGTCCCAGCGGTGCGACGATCTTCGTTTTCCGGCGCAGGGCGTCAGGCACGGGGCCAGCCTGGCGTGATCGCGCCGCTGCGAGGCCGGTCCTCCGGCCGGTTCGGACCGGTCCGATGGGCACCGGGCGCACGATCGTGGGGTCGGCGCCGACGGCCCAGCGGGACAGTCCCGGCACCCGGCACGCCCCGCGATGATCGGACGTGCGGTCCGGACCGTCGACAGTGGGCAAGGGATGAAGCCAATGGGAAAGCAGGCCGCGGGTAGGGGCGTCCGCCGACGACAGCTGTCAAGCGTCTCCTCGGATCGCTCCGACGACGACGCGGTGCGCGCGATCGCCGAGCGGATCGCGGCCCGTCGGGAGGCTCTTGCCCGCGAGATCGAGCGGCGCTGGCGCGCTGAGGCGGTCACCGGCTTGCAGGTCGAAGGCGACACCAGCGTCGAGGAGGGTGTGGCGCTGGCCCGCGAGCGCATCGATTCCTTCGTGGCGATGCTGCACGGCGCCGACGCGTTCACCGACGACCAGCTGGAGCGCATCCGCGAGACGTCCGCACGCCGCGTGCACGAACGCGTGTCGCTCGAGTTCCTACTCCATTCCGCGCGGGTGACGGGAGACGTCCTCTGGGAGGCGGTGATCGCCAGCGCGCGGCCGGACCGTCCCGGGGAGCGCGAGGCGGCGCTCGAGATCGCCTCGCGATTGTTGCGCCGGCTCGACCGGTTCTCGCGCGTCGCGACGGCCGCCTACCTCGACGAGATCACCGACCGCGGGCTGCTACGGCGTGACCTGCTCGACGCGCTGCTCTCCGGCCACGGGCAGGAGGAGGGCGTCCAGCGGCTCGCGCGGTCGCTGCACCTCCGTCTCGGCGAGAGCTACGTCGTCGTCGTCGCGCGCGGCGCGGAGATGCACGGAGAGGCCGGCGGCCACGAGCCGCTGGCCTCGCGGGTCAGCCTGGACCGCATCGTCGCGGCGACGCGCGGTCACGTACACCCATCGGCCGGATCGCTCCTGACCGGCATGCATCAAGGTGACCTCGTCGCCCTCTACCCGGTGTCGGGGCCAGACGAGCTGCCGCTCGTCCGGGCCGAATGCGTCGAGCTGTCCAACGCGCTGACCGTCGACGTGAGCCTCGGGATCAGCGCCTACCACCGCGGGCTGCCGGCGATCGCGACGGCCTACACCGAGGCCCGGGACGCGGCGACCGTCGCGAGCCTCACCGGCATCCGGGGGCGGGCCGTGGGCCTCGACGACGTCGTGGTCAACGAGATGCTGCGCGGCAGCCCGCATGCCCAGCGGCTGTTGGAGCGGTCGTTGCAGCCGCTGGAGGAGTACGACGCCGCGCACGGCACGGACTTGGTCGCGACGCTTCAGGCCTACGCGTCGGCGCGCTTCAACCTCACCAGGTCGGCCGAGATCGTCCGCGTCCACCCGAACACGGTCGTGTACCGGCTGCGCCGGATCCAGGAGATCAGCGGTCGTGATCCTCACGACATCGACGACCTCATGGTGTTGTTGCTCGCGCTGAAGGCGCGAGCGCTGCGGCCTCCGGCCGACCCGTGATCGGCCACCCTGGACGCGGCCGGTGACCAACTAGGGAGCGCACCCCGTGAGCTTCCAGATGCGATCCCGGCACGTCGGCGACACGCTGTGCCGGACACGCCGCAAGACGCGGACGGTTCAACTGCTGAGGAGTCGGTGTGCTTCATCAGAAGACGCTCGAGCAACGGATGGACGACGTGACGGGCTCCTACCTCGACTGGATCGAGGAGTGCATCGCCGTCCAAGAGGCGTACGAGAGCTGGGCCAACGCGCCGGCCCGCGACGCTCCGGTCGCGTTTGCCGTCTACTGCGCGGCGCTCGACCAAGAGGAATCCGCCTCGATCTCGCTGCAGGCACTGGCGACGTGACCCGCCGGCCGAGGTCGACCCCGACACCGGCGCCGCGACCGTCTCCCGCCACGGATCGGCCGGCGCAGCCCTCGTGGTTCCGTCGCTCCGCCCAGCCGCCGGTGAATGGGCCGATGACCGCGTTCGTCCTGGCCGGGGGAGCGAGCCTCGGCGCCGTGCAGGTGGGGATGCTCCGGGCGCTGTACGAGTGGAACATCGTCCCGGACCTGCTCGTCGCGACGTCGGTGGGCGCGTTGAACGCTGCCTTCATCGCGTCCCGTCCGCAGACGGTGATGACCGCCGACGAGCTGGCGCGGATCTGGACCACCGTCCAGCGGCAGGACGTCTTCCCGCTCGACGTGCGCACGATGGTCGGCGGTCTGGGTGGCTGGCGCGACCACGTGGTCGGGCCGCACGCGCTGCGTCGCATCGTGCGGCGCCACATCGGCTTCGAGGACCTCGCCGAGTCGCCGATCGGGATCCACCTGGTCTCCTACGACCTGTCAAGCGGCCGCGAGGTGCTGTTGTCGTCCGGATCGGCGGTCGACGCGGTCCTCGCGTCGACCGCGATCCCGGGCATCCTGCCGCCCGTGCGCATCGGCGGCCGGCTGCTCGTCGATGCCGCCGTCGTCAACAACATCCCGATCTCCCATGCCGTGGCGCTCGGTGCCAAGCGCATCTACGTGCTGCCGACCCAAGACCCCCACCGGGCCGGCGGCGTGCCCCCGCGCAACGCGCTGGACGCCGCGGTCTTCGCGTTCAGCGTGCGCGCCAACGATCGCCTCCAGAGCGACCTTGCCCGGTACGCCGACGACGCGGAGCTGATCGTGCTCCCGGCGCCCAACGCCGAGCGGGTGCAGCCCACCGACTTCCGTCATGCGCGGCGGCTGACCGCCGAGGCCCTGGTGGCTTCGCGCGCCGCGCTCGCAGGCAGTCCCGCGGCGGCCCGGCATCGCGCGGGGGCCGCGCACCTGTACGCCGTGTCCCCCCCGAACCCATGATGAACTCCAACCTGGTGGTGATGTCCATGCGCGGTGTCCTGTTGCTCGCTCTGCTCTCCTTGTCGTTGCTCTGCGCGCCGTTGGCGATCGCGAACACCAGCCACGCGGGCTGGCCGAAGATCGACGGCGGGCTCGTCATGCACAAGCTCGACGAGAGCGGGCCGATCTACGCACCGATCCCCTTCCTCCACAACGAGTTGCTGGGCGGCCACGGCAACGACACCATCTACGCCGGCAACGCGGGCGACGTCCTCTGGGGGGACTACAAGCCCTCGGGGCAACCGACCACCCAGCAGGACGTGCTGCAGGGCGGCGCCGGCCGCGACTTCATCTACGCCAGCCACGGGCACAACGTCATCGACACCGGCGCGGGCGCCGACGTCGTCCACGCGCACTTCGGCAGCGGCTCGATCACGTGTCACTCACCACAGACGGTCGTGTTCCTGTCGCACAGGTCCCGCCCCGGCTACCAGCTGAACGGCTGCCGCCACATCAGCTACAAGACGCTCGGCTACTAGTGGGCGTGGGATGAGCACGCCCAGAGCGGTCCGTCTCCGCCGTTGGCCGGCTGCCCTGACCGCCGGCCTGGTGCTCGCGGGCACGCTCGCGTCGATCTCGCCGGCAAGGAGCACGCCGGCAACCGGTCGACCAGGCGCGCGGGCGGCCGTTGCCATGAGCGCCATCGACGGCGCCGTGGTCGACGTCACGAGCAAGCTCGGACAGCCGGGCGCGAGCGCGGCCGGGACCGGGATCGTCGTGACCCCACAGGGCGGGGTGCTCACCAACAACCACGTGATCCGCGGCGCGACGGACATCCGCGTCACCGTGCCGGGCGGAGGCGAGTACCCGGCGCGCGTGCTCGGCACCGACGCGCGCCAGGACGTCGCGCTGCTGCAGGTCGACGGCGCGCCGGGACTCACGCCCGCGACGTTCGGCGACTCGTCGACCCTTGCCGTCGGGCAACCGGTGAGCGCCATCGGCAACGCGGGCGGCGTCGGCGGCGCACCCTCGGTCGCCACCGGCACGATCACCCGGCTGCACCGGTCGGTCACGGTGACCGACGACAACGCCCTCCACCCCGAGCATCTGGACGACCTCATCCAGACCGACGCGAACATCCAGCCCGGCGACTCCGGCGGCCCCTTGGTCGACGGCGCCAACGCGGTCATCGGCATGGACACTGCTGCGACGGTCGCCCCACCGGGCGAAGAAGGCCCGCCCGAGGGATTCGCGATCCCGATCAACCGCGCCTTGGACGTCGTCCATCAGATCCAGGCCGGCACGAGCTCCGCCGACGTCCACATCGGACCTGCGGCGACGCTCGGCGTCGAGGTCTTCCCCGGCGCGTACGCCGGTCACTCCGTCCTGGTCACCCGCGTCGCCTCCGGCTCGCCCGCGCAGACCGCCGGGCTGGCGTCCGGCGATCTCATCACCTCGCTCGACGGCAAGGCGGTGCGGTCGAGTGCCGCGCTGACGGGCCGCATCCAGCGCCACCACCCGGGTGACGCCGTCCGCGTGCGATGGGTCGACGACGCCGGCTCCTCGTCGGCCGCCACCGTCCAGCTCGCCAGCGGCCCGCCGGTCTGATCGCACACCACGACGGGCTATTCAGGACAGCAGTTCGATCAGTCATACGGCGCAAGATCCGTTCCCCGTACCTCCCGTGGGGTACATGGAACTGTCGCCCCGAGAGCGATGACAAGCCAGGGAGCGCGGCGGACAATCCGAAGCGTCCTTGCTGGGCAGGTCTTCGCGTCCGGCTGAAGCTTCTCACCCCCCGGGGGTCCCTTGCCCAGCCGATGCTCGTCATGCCGCGCGCGGACCCGCGCCCGCGCCCTGCTCGCCGGACCGCTGCTCGTCGCGGCCGTCCTGGCCGTGGTGGCGGTGACCGCCAGACCCGCGGCGGCACGGCCGTTTGCGGCACCGGACGGGAAGGTGCTCGTCGGCGTGACCGGAGGGCGCACGGTCGACGGCTACGTCCGAGCGGCCGGCAAGCCGCCCGCCGTGTTCCAGTTCTTCGTGAACTGGGGCGACCGGTTCCAGTACGCCTACCGCCGCGCTGACGCGGCCCGCAGCGGGCTGATGGTGCATCTGTCGACGTACAACGGGCCCGGCACCCGGGAGCGGATCACCCCGCGCGACATCGCGCTGGGCAGAGGCGACCGCTACCTGTCCTCCATGGCGCGCCACTTCGCGGCCTACGGGCGGCCCGTGTACCTCCGGCCGTTCGGCGAGATGAACAACTCCGCCAACCCCTACAGCGCCTACCACGCCGACGGCAGGGCTCGTGGCTCGGCGCACACCCTCGCGTGGTTCCGTCAGGCGTGGCGGCGCGTCTATCTGGTCGTCAAGGGCGGATCCGTCGCGACCATCGACGCCCGGCTGCGCGCGCTCGGGATGCCGCGCCTGCGCGACTCCGCCACGCAGCCCCTCAGATGGCTGCCGCGCCCGCAGGTCGCCGTGCAGTGGACGCCGATGACCGCCGGCTCGCCGAACGTCGCGGCCAACAGCCCGGCGCGGTACTGGCCGGGTGCTGCCTACGTGGACTGGGTCGGCACCGACTTCTACTCCCGCTTCCCGAACTTCAGCGGGCTGGATCGGTTCTATGCCGCCAGGCGCTACGCCGGCAAGCCGTTCGTCTTCGGCGAGTGGGCCCTGTGGGGTCGCGACGACGCGCGCTTCATCCGGCGCTTCTTCGCCTGGGTCGTCGCCCACCCGCGCGTGCGGATGCTCGCCTACAACCAGGGCAACCGCACGACCAGCCCGTTCCGGCTCTACCGCTATCCGAAGGCCTCGCGCGTGATGCGCAGAGCCCTGCGATCGCCGCACTACGTCGGCAGGCTCCGTGCGCATTCGGCGCAACGGCGACGGGGACGGGGACGGCCGAAGCGGACCGTCGAGCTGGCACAACGCGTCGCCGGAGCGGCGACGCCGAAGCGGCGTGCGGTCCGCTGCCTCGTGCGACGTCCTACGGCCGGCGGCGCACTGCGCGAGCAGCTCCCCGTCTTCCCGGCGCTCGAGCGCCTGCTGCGCGGCCTCGCCGGCGTCCTCGGCGAGCTGCTGGGCCAGCTGCTCGGGCCCGCCGCGCCGGCCTCGGGCGGGCACGCCGCGCCGGGCGGCCACGCCGCGCTCGGGGGCCACGCCGCCGGTGAGTGCACGGCGATCTCGCCGCGCGAGCAGACGTAGCGGTCAAGGCGCAGCGCGGTACGACCGGGTCACATCTCCTGGCCGCCGTTGACGGCCCAGACCTGCCCGGTGATGTACGAGGAGGCGTCGGTGGCCAGGAAGCGGACCACACGGGCGACCTCCTCGGGCCGTCCGAGGCGGTCGAGGGGCACCGCGGACCGGATCCGGTCGAGCACCTTCTCGGGGACCGTGTCGAGCATCTCGGTCTCGATGAAGCCGGGGGCGACCGCGTTGACGGTGATGCCGGCGCCGTAGGCGTCGAGGCGCCCCTCGCGCTTGAGCGCGAATGCGGCCTCCTTGGCCAGCGACATCGTCAGCCCGAACAGGCCCGACTTCGAGGCCGCGTAGTTGACCTGCCCGACGTTGCCGGTCTGGCCGATGATCGAGGAGATGTTGATGATCCGGCCGCTGCCGCGCTCGAGCATGTGCTCCAGGACGGCCTTGGACATGAAGAACGTGCCCGACAGGTTGACCGCGATCACTTCCTGCCAGTCCTCGTCGGCCATCTTGCCCACGATCCGGTCCATCGTGATCCCGGCGTTGTTGACCAGGATGTCGAGCCGGCCGTGGTAGTCGACGACCTCGCGGACCGTTCGCCGGCAGTCCTCGGCCGAGCTCACGTTGCCCTGGTGGATCGTGACGTCGGCGCCGGTCTCGCGAAGCTCGTCCCGGAACGCCTCGGCGCGGTCGCGGTCATGGCTGAACCCCGCCGCGACGCTCGCGCCGTGCTCGGCCAGCGTGCGGCAGATCGCCGCGCCGATCCCCCGCGAGCCACCGGTGACCATGGCCACCCGCCCCGTCAGGTCGTCGCCGTCCGGCGGTTGTGTGATGTCCGGTACCACGCTCATGGCCATGCCCCGATCCTCCACGCCGGCACGTTTCAGAGGGACTGTCCCGATGGCCTGTCCGCTCCGGCCCACGGCCTCTACAGAGCCACGGGACAGCCTTGCCTGACGAGATGGCCCTCACCCTCCGTCGTGACGGTCCGGACCGTCACGATGGTCAGCTTCCCTGGCTGTGGTCGTGCGGCATGTTGTGATGGTGAAACGCCACGACCGCCGGCACCATCGATGAGCGCCGCCAACGGCGATGACCGCGACCCGTTCGCCGAGCGCTTCGATGTGGGGGTCTCGGGCGGCTCCCTCCGCGTGGCGCGGGCCGGAGCACCGCCGGAGGAGGCCGGGACCGTCGTGTTGGCCATCCACGGCGTCACCGCCTCGCTCATGGCGTGGCGAACCGTCGCACGGATGCTCGAGGCCGACTCGGATGTGTGCCTGCTGGCGCCGGACCTCCGGGGACGCGGGCGCAGCGCGGAGCTGCCGGGCCCGTACGGGATCGCCGCCCACGTCGACGACCTTCTCGCCGTGCTCGATCACACCGGCGCAAGGCGCGCCGTCCTCGTCGGGCACTCGCTGGGCGCCTACATCGCGGCGCGCGTGGCCGCGGAGCATCCGGAGCGCGCCGCGGGGCTCGTGCTCCTCGACGCCGGTCTGCCGGTCCCCGCGCCGAGCGATCCCGAGCAGATGCTCCGGATGACCGTCGGCAGCGCGGTGATGCGCCTCGAGATCACGTTCCCGTCGGCCGACGACTACGTCGCGGCGTGGCACGCGCACCCCGCGTTCTCGCACGCCTGGAACGACGACATCGAGGCGTACGCCCGCTATGACCTCGTCGAGGAGGCGCACGCGGCGCGGTGCGTCGCCTCACCGGAGGCGGTGCGCGCCGACAGCACCGAGATGGTGCTCGACGAGACGACCCGGCTGGCGCTCGACCGCGTGCGCCCCGGGGTCCCCGTCCACGTCCTTCGCGCCGAGCGCGGTCTCTTCGACGACCCGGCCGATCCCGTGATGCCGGCCGACGTGCTGCAAGCCTTCGCCGCCGGTCACCCCGCGGCGGCCATCGAGGACGTCGCCGACGTCAACCACTACACCTTGGTCATGGGCGCCGGCGACGGGCCGCCGAGGGTCGTGGCGGCGATCCGCGCCGCATCCGGAAACGGGGCCGGCGTGCGGCGCCGACCCGTCTAGCCCGGGTCCCTACGAGACCGCGGGTACGAGCCCCCTGGGCGAGTACCCGCAGCGAAACGAGCCCCCTGGGCGAGGCTTCGCCTAGGATCGGGCGAAGCGTCGCCCGTCGACGCTGGTCTCGGCGACCAGGACGCCCTGCAGCTCCCTGCGCGAGCGGATGTCGAGCTTCGTGAAGACCTTGGCGAGGTGGTACTCGACGGTGCGGCGGCTGATGAACAGCCTGGCCCCGATCTCGGGATTGGAGAGACCGTCGCCGGCCAGCTGCGCGATCTGGCTCTCGCGGGCGGTGAGCGGCTCGGCCGTCTGGGGCGTACGGTCGGGCACGTTCTCCCCGAGGGCCAGCAGCTCCCGGGCGGCTCGCCGGGCGAACGCCTCCGCGCCGACCGCGGCGAACAGGTCGTGCGCGAGGTGGAGCTGCTCGCGCGCCTCGCCGCGCCGCTGCTGGCGGCGCAGCCATTCGCCGTAGAGCAGGTGGGCGCGCGCCCGGTAGGGGTCGCGCCCGTCGCGCGCGAGGTGCTCCAGCGCGGCGCGGAAGTGTGCGTCGGCGCGCTCGTCGCCGTCCACGAGCGCCATGGCGTACGCCTCGACGCCGCGTGCCCAGTGGGTCGTGCTGGCGGACGTCAGCTCGCGGAGCCGCGAGAGCGCGGCCGCGGCGACCTCGGGCTCCCCGCTGTAGGCGGCCGCTTCGACGAGCTCGGGCAGCGCCCGGGTCACGAACCCCATGCCGATGCGCTCCGACGCCTGCCGTGCCGCGGCGAGCGCGGCCGGGTACTCGCCGAGGCCGTTGCGGAGCACCGCGGTGAACAACTCGCCGAAGCCGAGCAGGAGCCCCTCGCCGCGGGCGTTGGCGTCGCGCACGGCGGCGTCGATCGTCGCCTCGGCCTCGGACTTGCGGCCTCGCCACCCCGCCAGCACCATCTGGGCGTAGGGCCACGGCGTGGTGCCGGTCGCCTCCGCCAGCGCCGCGGCCTCCTGGAGCAGCGCCTCGGCCGCCTCGAAGTCGCCCGCGTGCACCGACGCCATCTCGAGCATCGACAGCGCCGGCAGCAACGTCGTGATCGCTCCCACGTCCCGTGCCAGCGCGACCTGGCGCGCGGCGATCTGCCCCAAGGCGTCCAGGTCCCACAGCTCCCACGCGATCAGCGCGACGAACCACGGCCAGCGCGTCCAGGTCTCGTCGGGCGTCTCGGCCAGCGCTCGCTTGAGCAACGGCGCCGCCGCGGCGTGGCCGCCCGAGAACAGGAGGGCCACGCCGTCGAGCAGCAGATCCGCCGGACCCGGCCGGCCCGGCGGCCGCGGCGCGGCGCGCGCCGACCGGGCGACCTCGAGCATGCTGTCGCCCAGCGCGCCGGCGACCATCGCGGCCTGCAGGGCGTCCAGGTAGGTCTCCCGCGCCAGCCGGGCGTCGAGCGGCTCGAGGCGCCTGGCGGCCCGCAGCAGGAGTGGCGGAGCGTCGATGCCACGGCGATGGGCGAACGCGACCTGGCCGTGGAGGCGGTCGGCGCGCGCGCGCTGCAGCTCTCCGAGCGGGGCCGCCTCGGCGAGCTCGAGCAGCTCCAGCGCCGCGCTCGGCGCGCCGGCGTCGAGCTTGGCCTGGGCGGCCCGAAGGGCACGCTCGGCGCGCTGCCCGGGAGCGGCGGTCAAGGCCGTCGCACGCTCCAGGAATGCCGCCGCCGCCGCCAGGCCGCCGCGCGCCTTGGCCCGGCCGGCCGAGCGCTCGAGCTCCTCGGCGACCCCCTCGTCGGGCGCCGCGACCGCGTTCGCGCGGTGCCACGCCCGACGATCCGGATCGGCCTCGGAGTCGGTGACGAGCCCCAGCGCCCGAGGGACAACACGGCGCTCGCGCGGAGCGGCGGCCCCGTACACCGCCGAGCGCACCAACGGATGGCGGAACCTGACCCGCGCGCCGATGTCGATCAGCTCCTCCTGCTCGGCGATGCCGGCCGCGTCGGCCGGGATCCCGAGCCGCGCGGCCGCGCGCCACAGCAGCGCCGGGTCACCGATGGGCTCGGCGGCCGCGACCAGCAGCAGCCTGCGTGCCTCGGGCGGCAGCTGCTCCAGGCGACGCCGGAAGTTCTCCTCGATGCGGCCCGAAAGTGGCAGTCCGTCCGGAACGACGAAGCCCCCCGCCAGCTCGGCGGAGGTCAGGCCGCGCGGCAGCTCCAGCAATGCCAGCGGGTTGCCGCCCGTCTCAGCCAGGATGCGATCCGCCACGCGCCGGTCCAGCGGCCCCAGGAGGACGGAGTCCAGGAGCGTGCGCGCGTCGTCGCCGCGCAGGCCGCCGACCATGAGCTCCGGCAGGCCCGAGAGCTCGTCGTGGGGCTCGCGCGCCGCGAACACGAGCGCGACCGACTCCGCCCCCAGCCGTCGTGCCACGAACGCGAGCGCCTGCGCCGACGAGCGATCCAGCCATTGCGCATCGTCGACGACGCAGACCAGCGGCCGTTCGGCCGCCAGGTCCGAGAGCAGCGCGAGCACCGCCAGCGCGATGAAGAAGCGGTCCGGCGCCCCACCCGGCGACAGCCCGAACGCCGCCTCGAGCGCCATGCGCTGAGGGTCCGGCAGCCGGTCGAGCCGGTCGAGCATCGGAGCGCACAGCTGATGCAGGCCGGCGAACGCGAGCTCCATCTCGGACTCCACGCCGGCCGCGCGCTCCACCCGGCAGTCCGGCGCTGCGGCCGCGGCCATGTACTGCAGCAGGGCCGTCTTCCCGATCCCGGGTTCGCCGCGGACGACCAAGGCGCCGCTGCGCCCGCCCTGGACGTCGGCGAGCAACCGGTCGAGCACCGCGGACTCCGCCTGGCGCCCCAGAAGCGGCGAATGCACCGGCTGCCCGCGCTACCTGACCGAGGTCGGTCCCGGAAGCGGGCGGACGGGTGCCTCCAAGCGGGTCGCGCGCCGCTGCGCGTCGCGCTCGAGCATGAGGCAGCGCAACTCGGACTCGACCGCGCGGGCCGTGGCGACGATGCAGGCGAAGCTGTGCGGATGGACCGTGCTCAGCAGGCCCGCCACAGCGACGATGCCCAGCAGCCGGCCGGTGTCGGGATCGTGGACCGGCGCAGCGGCGCACGTCCACGGGTGGAGGCCCTCGTTGAAGTGCTCGGCGGCGAAGACCTGGACGGCGTGGCGGGCAGCGAGCGCGGTGCCGATGCCGTTCGTGCCGGCCGCGC
>JAWVGD010000026.1:0-10144 GCA_033855515.1 Baekduia sp. | reverse complement strand
GAGCTGCTGCGCCCCTACCGCTCGCGCACCGCGCTGATGTTCGTAGCGCTGGTGCTCGGCACCGCGGCGTCGCTGGCGCCGGCGCCGCTGGCTAAGCAGGCCATCGACCGCGGCATCACCAAGGGCGACACCGCCGTCCTGACGATCGTCGTGATCCTCTTCGTCATCAGCGCGCTGGTGGTCTGGGGGACGTCCTACGTCCAGACGTACCTGACCAACTGGGTCGGCCAGCGGGCGCTTCAGGACCTGCGCCTCGACATCTTCCGCCACCTGCAGGAGATGCCGGTCGGGTTCTACGAGCGCCGCCCCGCCGGCGTGCTGATCTCGCGGCTCACCAACGACGTCGAAGCGCTCGAGCAGATGGTCACCGACGCGGTGACGACGCTCTTCCAGGCGTCGCTGACGCTCGTCGGCTCGATCGTGATCCTGCTGCTCTTCGACGTGCAGCTGGCGCTGCTCACGTTCATCATCTTCCCGATCATGGCTGTCGCGTCGTTCGCGTTCCGGCTGGCGTCGGCCGACGCGTTCGCCCGCACCCGCGAGACGATCGGCGCGCTCACCGGCTACCTGCAGGAGTCGCTGTCGGGCATCCGCGTCATGCGGTCCTTCGCCCAGGAGCCGCGCCACCTGCGGCGCTTCGCCGAGCTCAACGCCGACAACCGCGCGGCGAACATGACGACGGTCAACCTGAACGCCGCCTATTTCCCCGCGGTCGAGTGGATCTCCTCGGTCGCCACCGTCGCGATCCTGCTCTTCGGCGGCCACCAGGTGCTGCAGGGCGACGTCACCGTCGGCGTCCTCGTCGGGTTCATCGCGGCGCTCAACGGCTTCTTCGACCCGATCTCCCAGCTCTCGCAGGTCTACACGACCTACCAGTCCGGCATGGCCGCGCTCGACAAGATCTTCGCGCTGCTCGACGAGGAGCCCGACCTGGTGGACAAGCCCGGCGCCGCCGACCTCCCCCGCCCGCTGCGCGGCGAGGTCGCCTTCGAGGACGTCACGTTCTCCTACTCCACCGACAAGGGCACGAAGGTCGCGCTGGCCGGCGTGTCGCTGCACGTGCCGCCGGGGCAGACCGTCGCGCTCGTCGGCGCCACCGGCGCGGGCAAGTCGACGCTGGCCAAGCTCGCGGCGCGCTTCTACGACCCCACCGACGGGCGGATCCTGGTCGACGGCCACGACCTGCGCGACGTCACGATGCGCTCGCTGCGGTCGCAGATGGGCATCGTGCCGCAGGAGGGCTTCCTCTTCAGCGGGACGTTGCGCGACAACATCGCCTTCGGGATCGCCGGCGACGCGCCCGTCGACGACGCGGTGCTGGAGCGCGCGTGCCGCGCGGTCGGCGCCTGGGACTTCGTGCAGCGCCTGGAGCACGGGCTCGACACGCAGATCGGCGAGCGCGGGGTGCAGCTCAGCGCCGGCCAGCGTCAGCTCGTGGCGTTCGCGCGCGCACTCGTCGCCGACCCCCGGATCCTGGTGCTCGACGAGGCGACGTCCAACGTCGACCTCCACACCGAGACGATCATCGAGGACGGCCTGCGCCTGCTGCTGGCGGGGCGCACGGCGATCGTGATCGCCCACCGGCTGTCGACGATCCGCCAGGCCGGGCGGATCGTCGTGCTCGAGGGCGGCCGGATCGTCGAGTCCGGGACGCACGACGAGCTCCTCGACGCCCAAGGGCGCTACTGGGCGCTCTACCGCGACTGGGCCGAGCAGGCCGCCGCCTAGGGGGAACGCTGGCCCAGAGGGCCAGGTTCCCTTTGCGGGTGTTCGCCCAGGGGGCGAAACCCGCGGCCGCGCCGGTCGCGTCACCTCACGACGAGCGTGCCCTTCATGCCGGCCGCCCTGTGGCCGTCAACCGGGCAGTAGAACTGATAGGTCCCCTTCTTGAGCGTCGCGGTGACCGTCGAGGTCTTGCCGGGGGTGGCGACCTTGCCGTCCTTGTCGACGCCGTTGCCCTCCACCGCGATGGCGTGCGGCTTGCCCGAGCTGCTGGGGTTCGCCATCAGCAACGTGACCTTGCCGTGGGTCGTGGTGAGCCTCGTGGACGAGAACTTCAACTTGCCCTTGGGGTCGGCCGAGAGCTTGACGGTCTTGCCGCTCGAGGCGGCGTTGGCGGACGGATCGCGGGCGAGCAGGAACGCGCCGGCGACCGCGGCCGCCAGGGCGAGCGCGAGCGCCAGCACGCGTCGCGGGTTCATGAGGTGGGCCATGGGGCTCCCTTCGGGCAGATGGACGAGTGGCCACCTGGGAGACGCCGTGTGCGCTGAATCCTTCCCCGGACCGGCGCGAGCGGCCGCGTCAGCGGCTGAAGAGCTTGCGCTTGGCCTTGGCCGGCTTGCCGTTGGGCGCCGGCGGCGCGACGAAGCCCGGGGGCGCGCCCGAGATGCGCCGCGAGGGCTGCGTGCGCGGAGGCGCGAGCGCAGCGCCGGGATCCTGGGCGCCGGCGGCCGCGCCGGCGCGGAGGCCGGGGCCGAGCTGACGCTGCTCGGCCGCGCCGAGCGCCGTGGCGCGCGTGTCGAGCATGTGCGGGACGGCCTCGTGCACCTTGGCCAGCAGCGCGTCGCGCTCCGCGCGTGCCTTGTCGGGCTGCAGCAGCTGACGGCCGGTCGGGTGCATCGTGGCGTCGGTGGCGGCCGGGATGTGGCGCACCTTGGCCTTGATCGCGCTGTGGCGGACCGCGAGCGCCGCCTGCATCTGCGCGTCGGGCGCGTCGAAGGCCCAGCCGTGGAAGCCGACCCAGACGACCCCGCCGCCCTCCTGGCGCAGCGCGGAGCGCGTGGCGGCGAAGCGGAAGTGGTGCGAGAAGGCAAACGCCTCGCGCTCGTCGTGGAAGCGCAGGCGGAACCCGACGAAGACGTCGACGAACTGGCGCCCGACCTCACCACCCTGCTCCCGCATGGCGGGCAGCAGCGACGGGTCGGCGGGAGGAAGCTCGTGCACGGCTCCCGGGTAGTCGGACGCGTTCGCACCGACCTGAGGCTTGCGGTCCGGCCCCCGACGCGCGATCCATCCGTCCCGGCCTTGACAGCGCCCCCTGGGCCTGGGATCACAGGCGCTGAATGAGGAAGCTGCTGCTTGTCGCGGTGGCCGCGGGACTGCTGTTCGCTGCGCCGGCGAACGCCCTGCCGCGCGCATCGAAGCTGCGCCAGGACGCGCGTTCGCTGGTCGCAGCGGGCGCGCCGGGGGTCATCGTTCTCGCGCGCGACGGCTCACGCAGCGTCCGCGTCGCCGCCGGATCGGCCGACCTGACGCCCCGCACGCCGATGCTGGTCACCGACCGCTTTCGCGTCGCCAGCATCACGAAGACGTTCGTCGCCGCGGTCGTCCTGCAGCTCGTCGGGGAGGGGAGGCTGTCGCTCGATGACACCGTCGAGCGCCGGGTCCCCGGGCTCGTGCCGGGCGGCGACGGCATCACCGTCCGCCAACTGCTCAACCACACCAGCGGGCTCTTCGACTACCTCAACGACGGTGATGACACGATCCTCAAGCCGTACCTGCGCGGCGACGTCACGCACGTCACCCCGCCGCGGCAGATCGTCGCGGTGGCCACCTCGCATCCACCCCACTTCGCTCCCGGGACCCAGCAGCGGTACTCGAACACCAACTACATCGTGCTCGGGCTCGTCGTCGAGGCGGTCACCGGCGACTCGCTGTCGGCCGAACTGCGCCGGCGAATCCTCGGGCCACTGGGCTTGCGCGGCACGACGTTTGACGCCACCGCGTCGCGCGTCGCCGGCCGCCACGCACACGCCTACGCGCCGCTCGGCGCCGGCGGCCGGATCATCGAGGTGAACGCCGTCAGCTCCTCGTTGGCCTGGGCGGCCGGCGCGCTCGTCTCGACCGCCGGCGACCTCGCGCGCTTCTACCGCGCGCTCCTCCAAGGGCGCCTGCTGCGCCCCGACCTCCTGGCCGAGATGGAGGCGCCGGTCCCCGGCGGGCCCCCCGGCGCGTCGTACGGCCTGGGCCTCCTGCAGACCAGCACGCTCGACCTGGAGCCGACGTACCGGCTGCCATGCGCCGACTCGGTCTGGGGACACGACGGCGGCTTGGGCGGCTGGAGCAGCCACGCGTTCAACAGCCTCGACGGTCGGCGTCAGATGGTCGTCCTCGTCAACACGGAGACGCTGTCGAGCAAGGGGCGCCGTGCGCTCGGCCGGCTCTACAGCACGGCGTTCTGCGGCTAGGGGGAACACTGGCCCAGAGGGCCAGGTTCCCATGCGGGTGTTCGCCCAGGGGGCGAAACCCGCGGCGGATTAGGGACCCACGCTCCTAGGGGGTCGCGCGGAAGCGCGCAAGAGCGCCGAAACCCGCCGCGAAACAGAGACGGCCCCGATACCGGGGCCGTTCGTCGTTCGGATGACTCGTCACGCCCCCTTCTTCGAACAGAAGCGCAAAGAGCCCAGCTGCGGGACTAGGACTCGAACCTAGAATAACTGGACCAGAACCAGCCGTGTTGCCAATTACACCATCCCGCAACGGGGGTGCTGCGGCGGCGAAGTATAGCCGCGGCGTCGCCTAGGCCGCGTCGAGGTCCGCGGGTGCGAATTGCGCCGTGATGGCCTCTTCCAGGCCCGGGTCGAGGACCAGGAGGACCTCGTCGCCCGCCTCGATGACCGTGTCGGCCTTCGGGACGAAGCCGCTGCCGTCGCGCAGCAGCGAGATGATCAGCGCGCCCTCGGGCAGCCGCATCTCCTGGACGGCGCGACCCGCCGCGGGCGAGGTCTCGCTCACCTCGACCTCGATGATCTCGAGTTGCTCGTCACGCAGGTCGAGCAGATGCACCAGGCCGTAGCTCGGGACCTCGTGCTCGATGAGCCGCAGGATCAGGTCGGTGGCGCTCACGGCCGGCTGGATGCCGAGGAGCTCGAACCACGTGCGGTTGCGCGGGTTGTTGACGCGGGCGATGATCCGTTCGCAGAGGTACTTCTCCTTGGCCATCTGGCAGATGAGGAGGTTGTCCTCGTCGTCGCCGGTGACCGCGATCGTCAGGTCGGCGCGCTGGATGCCGGCGCGCTCCAGGACCCACAGCTCGGTGGCGTCGCCGTACTGGATGGCGTGCTCGAGCTCCTGCTCGATCGTGAGGTAGCGCGTGCGGCGGTTCTCGATCAGCGTCACCTCGTTGCCCTTGGCGATGAGCTCACGGGCGAGGTTCCAGCCGACCTTGCCTCCTCCGGCGATGATGACGTACAAGACTCAGGCTCCTCCGGTCGGGCTCAGGCGATTTCGCTGAGCGCCGAGGTGAACATCTCGATCGCGTGCTGCGTCGGGCAGATGGTGTGCAGGCCCTGCTCGCGATACCAGGCGGCGCGCGCGGGGTCCATCACGCGGACGATGACCTTCTCGACCTCGTAGTGCTTCTGGGCGATCTGGGAGATCGTGAGGTTCGTGTTGTCGCCGTCGGTGGAGGCGATGAACACGTCGGCCTCCAGGATGCCCGCCTCGGTGAGCGCGTCGACCTCCATCCCGTGGCCGACGGTGAACCGGCCCCCGGCCTCCTCCCAGGACGTGTCGAGCCCGACCTCGAGGCGCTCGTGCGAGAGCGGGTCCTCGTCCAGGACGGACACGGTGTGGCCAGCGGCAAGCGAGGACCGGGCGACGGAGGAGCCGACGCGACCAGCGCCGACGATCAGGATGAACACGCTTGGGCACAATACCCGGGGAGCGCCCGACCTAGAGGGTGACGTTCGGAGCCCTGACCCGGTCGGACAGCTCGCCGTCGCCGCTCGCCTACGGGGCTCAGCTCTCCCGCAGCGGCGGAGCCGCGCTGATGGATTGGTCGTGCACGGGGCCGTTGCCGTCGGCCGGGGTCGGATGCCGCTCGGGGTCGGTCGCCGACCCGACCGGGACGTCGCTGGCCGGCGGCGCCGTGAGGATGACCTCGCAGGGCGCCTTGCTCACGACGTACTTCGTGGCATCCCCCACGAAGTTGTCGCTCGGCCCTCCACGGCCGCCCAGCAGCGCCCCGCCGCGGATCCTGGTCGGCTCCTCGGCCGCGAGCACGATGGCCTGCACCCCACGCCGGCGCGCCTCCTCGACGATCGCGGCCCCGGCGCGGCGGGCGCGGACCGTCGCGGTGGCGACCTCGACGCCCTCGTACTCCTCCCCCACCGCCTTGGCGCGCCGCAGCGCCGCGCGGGCGCGCTCGAGCTGCGTGTCGGGCAGGCGCGCGTCGATCGGCAGCGCCATCGGCACCTCGAAGATCCACAGCGCCTCGATCGTCGAGCCGTGGTGCTCCAGGCCCGGGTCGGTCTCCTCGCCGGCCAGGCGGCCGGCGGTCTGGATCATGTCGTCGTCCAGAGGCGTGCCGGTCAGCGGGACGAGGATCGAGCCGTACTCGAGCTCCTCGCGCTCCATCTTCAGAGCCTCCTCTGGGACCTGGACGCGCTTGAGGATCGACTTGCCCTGCGTGCGGCGGTAGGTGACGTAGGTCACCAGCCCGAACGCCATCCAGCCGAACCCGACGTAGCGCGCACCCGAATGCGTGACGACGACGCTGATCCACGCCAGCGCCGACAGCAGGGCGCCCAGGACCGCCGGCAGCGGCAGGCTGCCGCCCCGGAAGCTCACCGACAGCGGCACGCTGTAGAAGCGCTCGCGGTCGGGCTCGCGGTAGCGCAGCGCGATGATCGACAGGTGCGCGATCGTCAGGCCCAGCAGGGCGCCGAACGCGTAGATGCCGACCAGGAAGTCGAGGTCCTCGGGCACGACGAGCGCGCCCGCGATGACCGCGGCGATGATGATCAGCACGAACGGCGTGGAGCGCGTCGGGTGCAGGCGCCCGAGCGCGCTCGGGATCTGCCGGTTGCGCGACAGCGAGTAGGCCAGCCGCGACAGGCCGAGCATGGCCGAGTTCGCGGCGGCGATCAGCGTGGCGGTCGCCGCGACGGCGATCGTGTACTTGAAGACGGTCGACAGCCAGTCGGTGTGGAACGCGTCCGCGATGCCCAGGACCGGCGCCTCGAGGTAGTGGCGGCTGAGGCCGGTCGCGTTGCCGGTGACCGGGAACGCGGTCAGGGCCACGAGCGCGATCCCGACGTAGACCACCATCACGACCGCGGTGGCGCTGCCGATCAGGCGCTTGAGCTGCGCGCGAGTGGCCCGCACCTCGCCCGACAGGCCGGCGGCCGACTCCAGGCCGGTGAACACGACGGTCGCGACGCCGAGCGCGAAGAGCGTGTCGTTCCACTGCGGCGTGCGGCCGAGATGGATCGGATCGACCAGCGCGTCGAGGTTGAAGAACGTCGCCAGGCCCACGACGATCAGCAGCACCTGCAGGCCGATGTCGGCGACCACCAGCGCGCTGATCCGGTGCACGCGCGTCTTGGAGAACCCGCGGACGTTGCGCAGCGCGACGTAGGTGATGATCCCCAGCGCCAGGACGACCTCGGTGCCGCCGTGACCCAGGGGCGCCCAGAAGGCCGCGAGGTAGTTCGTCGCCGAGAAGGCGGTGACCGCGACGAGGATGATGTAGTCGAGCAGGATCGCCCAGCCGGCGATGAAGCTGATCAGCTCGTTGAACCCGTAACGGGCGAACACCGTCGAGCCGGCGCGCTCGGGGTGCAGCGCGGCGCCCTCGACGTAGGTCATCGCCGCCAGGGCGAAGAACAGCCCGGCGACGAGGAAGACCAGGGGCGTCAGCCCGAGCGCGTGATCGGCGACGACGCCGAGCGAGAAGTAGATCGCGCTGGCGACCGACGTGTAGACGATCGCGAACAGCGCCGGCTGGCCCAGGCCGCGGCCCAGCATCTAGGCCTGCCTCCGCGTGTGGTCGGTGCGCGCCGAGACGTAGAGCCGCCCCACGCCTGCGGCGATGAACAGCACGCCCAGCAGGATGCCCAGCGCAAGGCCACCGCCCCCGTGCACGATCGTGGACACGATCATCGCCACGCCGAGGACGACCATGGCGCTCGAGAAGACGCGGGTCATCCCCCGGTGGAGGTTCCGGGGCTCAGACATCGGTGAGCACAGGCTACGCCGCTAGCTCGGGATGGCCACGGCGGCCGGCCGGTGCGGCGGCGCCTTGGTGGGGTCGGACTGGATGATGACGCGGCACGGGCGCTCGGCCAGGACGGTCTCCAGCGTCTTGCCGAACAGCGTGCCTCCCGTGCGGGGCGGCAGCGGGGCGACGATGGCCTGCGCGTGCAGCTCCCGCGCCTCCTGGACGATCATGCGCCCGGCCTGGCCCGGGCGGACCTTCTCCATATGCCCGGTGACTCGGCGGCCGCCCTGCAGGCGCGCCTGCTCGATGATCGTCGTGGCGGCCTGCTCGGCGTCGGGCATGGTGGCGTCGATCGGCGCGGACTGCGGCACCGCGATGTACACGAGGACGTGGATGCCGCGCCGGCGGCGGGCCGCGAGCTTCTGCGCGGTGGCGATCGCGCCGGCGGAGTAGGGCTGCCCGGCGTCGAGCACGACGAGCACCGACTCGTACTCGGCCTCGTGCTCGAGGACCGGTCGCTGGACGGCGACCCGCGTCGTCGTGGTCAGGTCCAGGCCCTGGCGCCGGCGGTAGATCGGGTAGATCGTCATGCCCAGCGCCAGCCAGCCGATGCCGGCCAGCGCGACGTCGATGTGCAGCGCCGTGACGACCAGGAACGCCAGCAACGTGCCGATGCCGCCGAAGACGGCGAACAGCGGGATCGAGCGCCCGCCGCGCAGCTCGACGTTGCCCGGCCCGCGCCACGGCCGCCGCGCGTCCGGCTTGGCCAGGCGCAGCCGGATGACCGCCAGGTGGGCGATCGTGAACGACAGCATCGCACCGAAGGCGTACATGTTGCCCAGGAAGTCGGCCTTGCCCGGGATCACGGCCAGGCAGGCGATCGCGCCGAAGATCATGATCCCGACGTACGGCGTGCCGTACTTCGGGTGCAGCCGGCGCAGCTTGTCGGGCACCTGGCGGTGGATGCCCATCGAGTACACGAGCCGCGAGACGCCGATGATCCCCGCGTTGGAGGCGATCAGCAGGATCGTGGCCGCCAGGACGCCGACGTAGACCTCGGCGGGGGCCTGCAGGAACCCGAGGTTGAAGTGCTTGACGACACCGAGGACCGGGTCGCCGGCGAAGCCGCCCTGATCCTCGGGCAGCCCCAGCTGGGTGACGTACTTGCCGTCGGCGTTCTGGACGACCGGCAGCGCCGACAGCGCGACCATCGGCAACAGCGAGTAGATCGCGAACACCGCGATCACCACGCGGTTGATCGCCGCCGGGATCGTCTTCTCCTCGTCCTTGGCCTCCTCGGCCATGTTCGAGATCGTCTCGATGCCGGTGTAGGCGATCATGCCCACCGGGATCGCGATGAAGAAGTCCTTCCACGTCGGCGCGATGCCCCAGTGCACGTTGTCGATGAGCACCTGGGGCTTGAAGACCAGGAACAGGCCGACGGCGACGAGCAGCAGCTGTGTCAGGAAGTCGACGACCGCGAGGCCGATGTTGACCCCCGCCGACTCCTTCACGCCGCGGACGTTGACGGCCGAGAGCAGGGCGATCAGGAAGATCGCGAAGAGGATGTCGCCGGGCCCGTGGCGCAGCTCGGACCAGAACAGCCCGCCGAGGTAGTGCGGCACGAAGAACGCCGAGATGGCGATCGTGATCGTGTAGTTGAGCATCTGCGCCCAGGCGGCGAAGAAGCTCCAGAACTCGTTGAACGCGTGGCGCGCGAACGATGACGAGCCGCCGGCCTCCGGGTACATCGCCGTGGCCTCGGCGTAGGTGGCGGCCGTCAGGTAGAAGATGAAGCCCGTGATGATGAACACCACGGGCGTGAGCCCCAGCGCGAAGCTCGCCACGAGGCCCAGCGCGTAATAGATCGACGACCCCACGTTGCCGTAGGCGGTCGAGAAGAGCGCGTTGACCCCGAGGACGCGCTGCAGGCCATGGAGGCGACGTTCGGCCATCGAGCGCTGCGCAGTGTACGGCCGCCAGGGGTCAGGAGCGCCGCCGGGCGCGCGCAGTGGCGTCCGCGGCGCGCCTTGGGCGGATCGTCAGGTGCCGCCTCTGCCGCGCTTCGGGCGGGTCGGTCGGGCGCCGGACGGACCCGCCGAGCACGCTGGTCAGACTCCTAGGGGGTACACTGGCCCAGAGGGCCAGGTTCCCTTGCGGAGTTAGGGACCCGCGCTCCTAGGTGATGATCGGGATGATCAG
>JAWVGD010000025.1:0-2818 GCA_033855515.1 Baekduia sp. | reverse complement strand
CGGTCGGCGATCCGCGCGGCCTGGCGGCCCTCGTTGATCGCCCACACGATCAGCGACTGGCCGCGGCGCGCGTCGCCGGCGGCGAAGACGCCCTTGACGGACGTCGCGTAGGTCGAGGCCTTGATGTTCCCGCGGGCGTCGAGGTCGACGCCGAGCTGCTCGACGATCCCCTCGTGCTCGGGGTGCAGGAAGCCCATCGCCAGCAGGACGAGATCGGCCTGCATCTCGCCGCCGGTGCCG
Organism: Baekduia sp.; assembly: GCA_033855515.1. GTDB lineage: Bacteria > Actinomycetota > Thermoleophilia > Solirubrobacterales > Solirubrobacteraceae > Baekduia. The sequence goes on along the minus strand of JAWVGD010000025.1, from coordinate 2,578 downwards.
TCGACCGGCGCGAACGGCGGCGCGTCGGCGGCCTGGGCGTAGTGCAGCGTGCCGACTCGGCCCTCGTCGCCGGAGAAGTGCGTCGTGACGATCGAGAAGTCCTGCTCGCCCTTGCCGATCGCGGTCGCCTCCTCCATCGCGTAGGACAGCCGGAACTTCTGCGGCCACAGCGGCCACGGCGTGCGGTCGTCGGGGCGGTGCGACGGCGGCTCGGGCAGCAGCTCGAGCTGCGTGACGCTGAGCGCGCCCTCGCGGACGGAGTGCCCGACGCAGTCGGCGCCGGTGTCGCCTCCGCCGATGACGACCACGTGCTTGCCGGCCGCGGTGATCTCGCGATCGGTGCCGTCGGCCCGGGCCACCGTCGGCTCGGGGCCGAGCTCGTCGGCGATCGCGCGGTTGCGGACGTAGAGGTAGTCCATCGCCGGATGGATGCCGTCGAGCTCGCGGCCTCCGACCGGAAGATCCCGCGGGACGCGCGAGCCGATCGTCAGGACGACCGCGTCGAACTCGGCGCGCAGCTCCTCGGCGGTGATGTCGCGGCCGACGTCGACGCCGCAGCGGACCTCGACGCCCTCGGCGCGCAGCTGGTCCAGCCGGCGCTCCACGAGCCACTTCTCGATCTTGAAGTCGGGGACGCCGAAGCGGACGAGCCCGCCGGCGGCCTCGTCACGCTCGAACAGCACGACCCGATGGCCCGCGCGGCGCAGCTGCTGAGCGGCGGCCATGCCGGCCGGGCCCGCCCCCACGACGGCGGCGCTGCGGCCGGTCTCGACCTCCGGCACCTGCGGGACGACCCAGCCCTCGTCCCACGCGCGGTTGATGATGCTGTTCTCGATCTGCTTGATCGTGACCGCGTCGCCCTCGCGGATCTCCAGCACGCACGCCGCCTCGCACGGCGCCGGGCACAGACGGCCCGTGAACTCAGGGAAGTTGTTCGTGGCGTGCAGCTGCTTGATCGCGTCCGGCCAGCGCTCGCGGTAGACGAGGTCGTTCCAGTCGGGGATCAGGTTGCCCAGCGGGCAGCCGTTGTGGCAGAACGGGACGCCGCACTCCATGCAGCGGCCGCCCTGGGCCGCCAGCTCCTCGTCGGAGCGCTGGACCACGAACTCGCGGAAGTCGCCGGCGCGCTCCTCCGGGTCCCGGTAGGACATGTTGGAGCGGTCGATCTTCAGGAAGCCTCCGAGCTCGCCCATGGCTACTCCCCCTCTCCGATCCGGGTGTGCGGCTCGCCGACGAGGTCGACCGCGACGCCGGCGAACTCCTCGGCGCTCGGCGGCTCGGCGGCCTCGGCGGCCGCGGCGGCGTCGTCCAGCACGCGCTTGTAGTCGGCCGGGAAGACCTTCAGGAACTGCCCGCGGGCGCCGTCGAAGTCGTCCAGGATGCGCTGGCCGGCCGGCGAGCCGGTGCGCGCGACGTGCTCCTCGACGAGCGCCCGCAGCTCGGCGGCGTCCTCGTCGGTGAGCTCCTCGAGCTGGTCGAGCATCGCCGGGTTGACGCGCGAGCGCAGGCCGCCGTCGGCATCCAGGACGAACGCGAGGCCGCCGCTCATGCCGGCCGCGAAGTTGCGGCCGGTCGGGCCCAGGACGACGACGCGACCGCCGGTCATGTACTCGCAGCCGTGGTCGCCGACGCCCTCGATGACGGCGCTGGCGCCTGAGTTGCGGACCGCGAAGCGCTCGCCCGCCAGGCCGCGGAAGAACGCCTTGCCCGACGTCGCGCCGTAGAGCACGGTGTTGCCGACGATGACGTTGTCCTCCGCGGCGAACGTGACGTCCCGCGGCGGGGTCACGACGACGGTGCCGCCCGACAGGCCCTTGGCGGTGTAGTCGTTGGCGTCGCCGTTGAGCGTGAACGTCACGCCCGGGGCCAGCCAGCCGCCGAAGCTCTGGCCGGCCGAGCCGGTGAAGCGGACGTCGATGCTGCCGGCCGGCAGCCCCTCCCGCCCGTGCAGCTCGGCGATCCGCGAGGACAGCATGCCGCCCACGCAGCGGTTGACGTTGCGCACCGGGGTCTCGATGTCGACGTGGACGTCGCCGCCCTCGACGACCGGGCGGGCGCGCTCGAGCAGCAGATGGTCCAGCGCGTCGTCGAGCACCGCCGGCGGCGGCTGCGTGCGGTGCCGCGGCGCGTCGGCGTCGACGTCGCGCGGGAACGTCAGCAGGTGCGTCAGGTCGATCCCGCGCGCCTTCCAGTGGTCGATGGCCGCGTCGGCCTCGAGCAGGTCGACGCGCCCGATCATCTCCTCGAACGTGCGGATGCCGAGCGAGGCCATGATGCCGCGCAGCTCCTCGGCCACGAAGAAGAAGAAGTTGACGACGTGCTCGGGCGTGCCCTTGAAGCGCTTGCGCAGCTCCGGGTCCTGGGTCGCGATGCCCACCGGGCAGGTGTTGAGGTGGCAGGCGCGCATCATGATGCAGCCCGTCGCGATCAGGGGAGCGGTCGAGAAGCCGTACTCGTCGGCGCCGAGCATCGCGGCGATGGCGACGTCGCGGCCCGTCTTGAGCTGGCCGTCGGTCTGCACGACGATGCGCGAGCGCAGGTCGTTCTTCAGCAGCGTCTGCTGGGTCTCGGCCAGCCC
>JAWVGD010000024.1:0-3215 GCA_033855515.1 Baekduia sp. | reverse complement strand
TAGATCATGTCGCGCACGACGACCACGTCGGCGGCGTCGAACACGGCGTCGGTCTCAGCCTTGTCGCCGGCCTCCCAGTCGAAGATGTGGTTGTCGGTCCGGCCCTCGAGGTCGTCGCGGATCACCGGGGCGTCGGGGTCCAGCGCCTTGCGCGCGTTGACGACGACCGGCAGCTCCTCGTACTCGACGTCGATGAGCTCGAGCGCGTCACGGGCCGCGTAGCGGTCCTCGGCCACGACGAACGCGACCTCCTGGCCCTGGAAGCGCACCTTGTCGGTGGCCAGGACCGCCTGCGTGTCGCCCGACATCGTGGGCATCCACGCCAGGCCGAGGCCGGCGAGGTCGGCCCCGGTGACGACCGCGCGCACCTTGGGATGCGCCGCGGCGGCCGACGTGTCGATCGAGACGATCCGGGCGTGCGCCAGCGGGCTGCGCAGCACCGCGCCGTGCAGCATGCCCGGCAGCTTGAGGTCGTCGATGTAGCGGCCCTGACCGCGGACGAAGCGCGGGTCCTCCTTGCGCTTCATGCGGCCGTAGCCGACGACGGGAGGCTCTTCGGTGGCGGCCATGGTCAGCTCCCGGGAGTGGCGGGGATGGCGTGGTCGGCGGCCCAGCGGACCGCCTTGACGATGTTCGTGTAGCCCGTGCAGCGGCAGATCTGGCCGGAGATGGCCTCGCGGATCTCCGCGTCGGTCGGGTTCGGGTTCTCGTCCAGCAGCGCCCGCGCGGTGAGGAGCATCCCGGGCGTGCAGAAGCCGCACTGCAGCCCGTGCTGCTCGATGAAGCCCTGCTGGATCGGATCGAGGACGCCGTCCTGCTCGAGGCCCTCGACGGTGCCGATCTCGTGGCCGGCCGCGGTTGCCGCCAACATCGTGCACGACTTGACGGGCACGCCGTCGACGAGGACGACGCACGCGCCGCAGTTCGACGTGTCGCAGCCCCAATGGGTGCCCGTCAGATCGAGGTCGTCGCGGATGAAGTGCACCAGCAACGTGCGCGGCTCGACGTCGGCGCTGCGCTCCTCGCCGTTGATGGTCAGCGTGACCTGCATCAGATCTCCTCTCGCAGCGCGCGGGCGGTGGCCGCGCGCAGGGCGCGCAGCGTCAGCTCGTGGGCCAGGTGGCGCTTGTACTCGGCGGAGCCGCGTTGGTCGGTGATCGGTGAGCAGTCCTCCGCGGCCAGGGTGGCCGCGGTGGCGAAGGCGTCCTCGGTCGGCGCCGCCCCGACGAGCGAGGCCTGCGCCCGCTCCGACGTGACGTCCCCGCCGACGGCGGTCAGCGCGATGCCGGCCTCGGCGATCCTGCCCTCGTCCAGGCGCACCGCCGCGCCCGAGGCCGCGATGGCCCAGTCGCCGACGCGCCGCTTGACCTTCTCGTAGGCGCTGCCGCCGCCCAGGTGCAACGGCACGCGGATCTCGACGAGCATCTCGGCGTCGCCGATCGTGGTCTCGTACGGCCCGCGGTGGAGCTCGGGCATGGTCAGCTCCCGCTCGCCGTCGAGCCCCCGGACGACGAGGCGCGCCCCGAGGACCGCGCACACCGCGGAGAGGTCCTCGGCCGGGTCGGCCTGGCAGAGGGCGCCGCCGATCGTGCCGCGGTTGCGCACGACCGGGTCGGCGATGAGGCGCTCGGCGTCGGTGAAGATCGCCAGGCGCGCGGCGATCAGCCCGGAGGCGAGGATGTCCCGGTGGCGCGTCATCGCGCCGATCCGGACCTCGTCGCCCTCCTGGCGGATGTAGCCGAGCTCGTCGGCCAGCCCGTCGATGTCGATGATGTGCTCGGGCGCGGCGAGGCGCAGCTTCATCATCGGCAGCAGCGAGTGGCCGCCGGCGAGCAGCCGCGCGTCCGGTCCCCGCGCCTGCAACAGCTCGAGCGCGTGCTCGATGCTCGTGGCGCGCTCGTACTCGAACGACGCGGGGATCTGCATGACCCGGGTGCTCCTTCCCGCAGGGGAAATCGGTTCCTGCCATGACCGTCGCAGGCGTACGCTTGACCATGCAAGCGCCGATGAACCGATCGCTTAATCCATGACCCTGCGCCAGCTCGCCACGTTCGCGACGGTGGCTCGGCTGGGGTCGGTCAAGGCCGCCGCGCGCGAGCTGGCCATCAGCGAGCCGGCCGTGTCGGCGGCGGTCGGCGCGCTGCGGCGCGAGCTGGGCGACGACCTCTACCACCGCGAGGGCCATGGCCTGGTCCTCACCGCCCAGGGCGAGCGCCTGGCGTCGCTGGCGGTCGAGATCGGCGCCCTGGCCGGGCGGGCGCACAGCAGCCTGGGCGAGGAGCAGCCGGTCGACCGGCTCCTGCACATCACGGTCACGGGCACCGTCGGCGAGCACGTCATCGGCCCGCTGCTCGCCGCGTTCTCGGAGCGGACGCCCGAGGTCCATGCGACGGTGGAGGTCGAGCCGCCCGCGAGCTTCGCGGAGCTGCTGGACCGCCGGCGCGCCGACATCACGCTCGGCCCGCGCCCGAGCATCGCCGAGACGCCCGGGTTCGTCGTCGTCCCGTTCCTGCGCTCGCGGATGGTCGTCATCGCACCGCCGGGCCATCAGCTCGTAGGCGCTCAGGACATCTCACCGGCGCTGCTGGCCGGCGAGCGCTGGCTCGTGGGGGCCGACGGCCTCGACCGCGGCTCGCCGACCGGGCAGTACTTCGCCCGTGCCCGGATCGCGCCGCCCGACGTCCGCGCGTTTCCCAGCGACGCCGCGGCGCTCGCGGCGGTGGCGGGAGGTGAGGGGCTGATGCTCGCGCTGTGGCACGCGTCGGCGGCCGCGCTGCGGCGGCGGGCCGTCACGCGCCTGGCGGTGCGCGGCACGCCGGTGGTCGACCTCTGGTACGCCTGCACGCTGCCCGACGAGCACTGCCTGACGGCCGCGAGCGCGCTGCGGCGCTTCGCGACCACGGCCGAGGCGACGCAGGCGATGGCCGCGCCCCGCCGCGGCGTGCCGGCCACGCTGGTGCGCTCACCGGTGCACGCCACGCTGTGGCACTCGGTGGCCCGGCCGGAGGCCGGCCGGGCCTGAGCGCCGCTAGGAGCGTGGGTCCGTAACCCGCCGCGGGTTTCGCCCCCGGGGCGAACACCCGCAAGGGAACCTGGCCCTCTGGGCCAGTGTTCCCCCTAGCCATCGTCCAATCGGTGAGCTTCCGGCTCAACTTCAGAGGGTGGGCGGTCGACAACGCGGGTGTGGACCAGGTCAGTCGCCCCATGCAGATCGC
>JAWVGD010000023.1:0-6660 GCA_033855515.1 Baekduia sp. | reverse complement strand
CGGCGACCCGGCGGCAGCGCCGGAGGCCGAGCAGGACCGCATCGCGGCGGCCCTGCTCGCGGCCGAGGGCACCTCGCCCTGGCCGGTCTGCGGGCGCTGAGTCGCGGCTGACCCGCCCGCGCCTCGTGCGAACGCGCCGATCAGCGCGTTCGCCGAGGCGCCGGCGGCGGGCCGACCGTTGCGGCCATGGCGGGAGCGGCGCCGGCGTGCGAGGCTTGCGCGCGGTGTCCCCACCCGACCAGCTCTCCCTCACGCTCGGCCCGTACTTCTCGGTCGAGGTCTCCGATCGCTTCAGCGCCGGGTTGACCGGCCGCCACGATCGCGCCTACGCGTCGCCGCCGCAGTCGCGCGACCAGGCGCTGACGCTCGCGGCGCTGCTGCTGGACGCCGGGCAGGACCTCGACGGCAACGGGCCGTGGCGCCGGGCGATCGCGGGCGGGCGCCGCACCGTGCGCATCGTCGAGTTGGCCGACCGGTCGGTCTGAGCCAGGCGGCGTTCAAGTTCCGGTCGGCCGTGCCGATCCAAGGAGCAGAGACGCGAGTCACTCCTCCTCACATCTCGTGTTGGACCTTCCCGACCGAAGCCCCTCGTGCCAGCGAGGGGCTTCGGGCTTTAACGGACCGGTCTAGGCCCCTTCGCGCGCGAGCGCCGGCGGCGCCTCGGCGCGGCGCGCGGGCTGCTCGCCGCGGGCGATCGGCGCCTTGACCTTCATCCGCTCGGCCGCGTAGTAGGAGCCGATCACGAAGAGGCCCGCCAGCACCTGGATGCCGAGCGTCTCCCACGTCGAGTACATCTCGAACCAGGAGCCCATCCACTCGGGGACGGTGAACGGCGTGGCGTGGCTGGGCAGCCAGCCGAGCTGCTGGAAGCTCAGCGCGGTGCCGCCGATCATCACCACGAGCACCACGCCGATCAGCACGCCGGTGGCGATCAGCATCTTCTTGTAGGGGAGCTTGCGCTGCAGCAGGAACGTCGCGACGCCCACCAGCGCCGTGCCGCCGAGGCCGAGCAGCACGCCCTCCAGGACGACGCCCGAGCCGGCCTGCAGCTCGAGGTTCTGGAGGAAGAGCACGACCTCGAAACCCTCGCGGTAGACGCTCGTGAAGCCGAGCGCGACAAGGCCGAAGGTGGCGCTGAAGCCCACCTGCATCCCCAGGAGCTTGCGCCGCTGGCGATGGTGCTTGGCGATCCAGCCGGTCCAGTACACCTTGTGGACGAACCAGTTCAGGACGATCAGGAGCACGACGATCGCGATGAAGCCGGTGATGGCCTCCAGCCGCGGGCCGAGCGGCGAGGCCGCGTTGAGCAGCGCCTGGACGACGAACCATGTGGCGATCGACGCGCCGAAGGAGACGGCCGCGCCGGCCACGACCGGGCGCTTGCGGTGCGCGTTGGCGCCGACGAAGCTCGCGGTGATCGCGGCGAAGATGAGGACCGCCTCGAGGCCTTCGCGAAAGACGATCATGGCCGCGTTGAAGACGACCGTGCCGTGGCTCTGGGGGGCCGTCGCCTCGGTCGGATCGACAGGCCCGGTCGACGCTGTCGCCATCAGGTAGACGGCGCCGGCGAGGAGGGCGAGGCCCGCGAGCCACCAGGCGAGGCGGCGGTGGCGGTTGTCAATTCCGACGCCGGCGGTCTGCATTGACGGAAACGCTAGCACCGAACGTGTTAGGGCGTCCTAACCGATGGTTCGGGGGTGTCCGCAGACGTGTGTCAGGACGGGCCCACGAGCGCGATCGTGGCCAGGCCGGCGAGCATCGCGGAGATGCCCAGCGGGACGCCGATCATCGAGAACCGCCGCGCCGACGGGTGAGCTCCGGCGTTGCGGGCGGCCTTGAACCACAGGTAGGACGAGAGCGATCCGGTGACCGCCAGGTTCGGCCCGAGGTTGAGGCCGAGCAGCAGCGCGCGCGGGTGCGGCGGCGGGGTGGCCGACAGCAGGACCGCCGCCGGGAGGTTGTTGAGGCCGACCGCGGCGAGCGCCCCGATGGCGCACGTGGTCCACGCCGAGGCGGAGGCCAGTAGGTCGGTCGGCCCCGACCACACGCGGGCCACCAGCCCGAGCAGGACGCTGAGGGCGAAGAGCGTCGCGAGCGCCAGCGGGCCGACGGCCTCGACGGCGGCGCCCGGGTCGACGCGGCGCTCGCGGATCCGGACGGCGGCGGCGAGCAGCCCGACGGCCAGGACGGGGAGGCCGGGATGGGGCAGCGCGAGCACGAGGACCGCCGCCAGGACGCAGGCGAGCGCGCCGAGGGGGCGGACGCCCGTGGCGCCGGCCGGCGCCCTCCGCGCTCTGGGTGCGACCGCGGGGCGCGGCCGGCGGCCGGCGAGGAGGACCAGGCCGGCGGCGGTGACGAGCGCGGCCGCCAGCGCCGCCGGGAGGATCCGCAGCGCGAAGGTCGCGCCGCCGACCGGCTCGCCGGAGAGCACGAGCAGGTTGGTGAGGTTCGCGCCCGGAAGCAGCAGCGACGACGCGTTGGCCATCAACACGACGCCGTAGAGGAACGGCTCCTCGTCGACGTCGGCGCCACGCGCGGCGCCGAGGAGGATCGGCGTGAGGAACACGACGGCGGTGTCGAGGTTCAGCAGCGCGGTGACCACGGCGACCAGCAGCAGGGCCACGACCAGCAGTCCGCGGGCGTGCGTCGTGACGCCGAGCAGCCTCAAGCTGGCCCAGCGAAACACGCCGTCGGCGTCGGCGACCACCCCCAGCAGCAGCAGCCCGGTGACCAGGAGGAACGGGCCTTGGGCCTGGTCGGCCGCGTCGCGGGCCCGCGCGTCGAGCGCGAACGCCACCACCGCGCCCACCAGCACGGGCGCCGCGGCCAGCCGGAGCGCGACCTTCCCCTCCACGCGCGCTGTGTGCCCCTTGGACGCCGCGCTCAGTCGGGCGGCGCCCGCCCTGTCGCATACTGCAGGGTCCCGGGCCTCCCGCCTGCCGTCTGAGTCCATGCGTCCCCACCTCCTCGCCGGCGCGGTCTGCGCCCTCACGATCAGCGCCTGCGGCGGCGGGTCGTCCGGCTCGTCGGCGACCGTGGCGCCGGTCCACCTGGCGATCGGCGCGCCCGGCGACATGGGCGCCGTCCGCGCCGCGCGCGTCACCGTCCGCGGGACCGTCCGGCCGAGCTCCGCGACCGTCACCGTCCGCGGCCACCGTGCCGCCGTCGCCGGCGGCACGTGGAGCAGCGACGTCGACCTGGCGCCGGGGGTCAACGTCATCGACGTCCTGGCCAGCGCGGGCGACGCGCGACCGGCGCTGACGGCGCTCCGCGTCCGCCGCCTCGTCCAGGTCACGGTGCCCGACGTGACCGGGCTCAGCGTCGCCGACGCCACCAAGCAGCTCAAGACCCGGGGCCTGAAGGCCGACGTCCAGACCGCCGGGGGCGGCTTCTTCGACAACCTGCTGGGCGCCAAGCCGAACGTGTGCCAGACGACGCCCTCCGCCGGCGCGCAGGTCGACCCGGGCGCGTCGATCGTGGTCAGCGCGGCGCCCCGCTGCTAGGGGAACCTGGCCCTCTGGGCCAGCGTTCGCCTAGGGCCGCGGCTCGGTCGCGATCAGGTCGATGGCCGGATGGCCGTCGCGCCGCACCACCCCCAGGACGATGCGGCCGGTGATCGGCCCCGCCCCGGTGCGCGTCACGGTGTACGTGCCCTCCGCGCGGCCCGCACGTCCGCCGCTGACCGAGAGGTTCGCCAGCGCGAAGCGCTTGATCGTCACGCCGGCGAACTGGCGGTGGTACTCGCCGACGACCGCCGCGCGTCCCTGCTGGCGGTCGGTCGTGCCGAAGCGCCGCACCCCCGGGGTCAGGATCCGGCGCAGCGTCGCGGTGTCCTCGCCCGTGTAGGCCTTCGCGAACGACTCCGCGACCGCGCGCACCTCGTTGCCGTCGAGCGGGCCCGTCGGCGTCCCGCCGCTCCCGCCGATCCAGCGCGCGACCACGATCGCCGGGACCGCCAGGACCACGACGGTCGCCGCCAGGGCGCGCTTGCGGCCGCGACCGCGCTGGACCCGGACCTCCCGGGGCCGGGGTGGCGCCTCGGTCCCGGCGCGGCCGCCGCCGGCGCCCCGTGCTGACGCATGCTCGGTGCGCGCCGCCGGCGGCGCGAGCGCCGTGGCCATCGCGGTCGCCGACGCCACGGCCGTCGCGCCCGCCGCCGGGGCGATCCGCGTCGGCTCGGCCTCCTCCGGCGTCGCGGCGCCGGTGGCGACGCTCCCGCGCCCCGTCGCGACGACGTCGCCCGCCGCCGCCGCCCGCGCGGCGCGGCCCAGGTCGCCGGCCGACGGATAGCGGTCGGCCGGGTCCTTGGCGAGCGCCCGGGCGACGACCGAGTCGAACGCCGCCGGCACGCCGAGCGTGTCGGACGGCCGCGGCGGTGCCTGGTGCAGGTGCGCGGTGATGGTCGCCGGGACCGTCGTGCGCCGGAACGGCGGCGCACCCGTCAGCGCGGTGAACAGCACGCAGCCGAGCGCGTAGACGTCGGCGCGTGCGTCGGTCGGCTCGCTGCGCAGGTGCTCGGGCGCCATGAAGTCGACGGTGCCGATCCAGTTGCCGCTGTCGGTGATGCGCGTCTCGGACGACTGAAAGCGCGTGATCCCGAAGTCCGAGAGGTAGGCGTGGTCGCCCGCGATGAGGATGTTGGCGGGCTTGACGTCGCGGTGGACCAGGCCGGCGGCGTGCGCGGCGTCCAGCGCGCCGGCGACCTGCGCGACGAGCGATGCGGCGCGCTGGGGTGCGAGGCGGCCGTCGCGGCGCAGCAGCGCGTGCAGGTCGGTCCCCGGCACGTAGCGCATGACGAGGTAGAGGTGGCCGTCCTCCTCGCCGGCGGCGTAGACCGGGACGACGTTGGGGTGCTCGACCGAGGCGGTCATGCGCGCCTCGCGCTCGAAGCGCTCGCGCACGTCGGGGTCGGCCGCCTGCTCGGTGGCGATGAGCTTCAGCGCGACGGGACGCCCCAGCCGCAGCTCGGTGGCGCGGTAGATGACGCCCATGCCGCCGCGTCCGAGGACGCCCTCGATGCGGCAGCCGGCGAACTCGCTGCCTGTGTCGAGGTCGGCCATTCCCGTCACATTCTGCCGCGCCGGGGTCGCACATCGTGCAGGAGCGCTACTCGCCCCGATCGCGAATCGGCGTCGACGTGCGCCCCGCGGCGCCGCAGACTGCGGTCATGAGCTCCACCACCGCCGTCCTGCAGGCCACTGACGACACGTTCGCCGCCGAGGTGCTCGAGTCCGAGCTCCCCGTGCTCGTCGACTTCTGGGCCGCATGGTGCCCTCCGTGTCGAGCGATGCACCCGATCCTCGACCAGCTCGCCGCCGAGCGCGACGACCTCAGGATCGTCTCGATCGACGTGGAGGCCAACCAGGCGACCGCCGCGAAGTACGGCGTCCTCTCCATGCCGACGTTCCTGGTGTTCCAGCACGGTGAGCCGGTGCTGCAGCTCGTCGGCTCCCGCCCGCGGCGGCGCCTGGAGCAGGAGCTCGACGCGGTGCTCCAGCGCGTTTAGGCGCCGAGCAACGCGGTGGGGCGGGCGCCCTCGGCGAGCGCGAAGATCGCGTCCGCCGGTCGCGGCTCCGCGAAGAGGTAGCCCTGCGCGACCGGGCAGTGCAGGCCCGACAGGAACGCGAGCTGCGCGTCGGTCTCGACGCCCTCGGCGACGACCGAGAGCCCGAGCGCGCGAGCCAGGCCGACGATCGCCTCGACCTTGTGGCCGTCGCGGTCGGCGGCGCCCTCGTGGCCTAGGCGGGCGATGAACGAGCGGTCGATCTTCAGCTCGTCGACGGGCAGGTCGTGCAGGTAGGCCAGCGACGAGTAGCCGGTCCCGAAGTCGTCGACGGCGACGTGGACGCCGAGGTCGCGCAGGCGTCCGAGCGCCGCTCCGGCGTGCTCGACGTCGCCGACCAGCGACGACTCGGTGAGCTCGAGGCACAGCTGGTCGGCGGCCAGGCCCGTCTCGGCCAGCGTCTCGGCGACCAGGGCGGGGAAGCCGGCGTCGCGGAGCTGCCCGACGGCGACGTTGACCGACATCCGCAGCGGATGGCCGGCGGCGGTCCATGCGGCCGCCTGCATGCAGGCGCGGTGCAGAACCTGCGCGCCGATCGCCACGATCTGGCCGGTCTCCTCGGCGATCGGGACGAACTCCATCGGCGGGACCAGGCCGCGCACGGGATGACGCCAGCGAACCAGCGCCTCGGTCCCCGTCATCGTGCGGGTCTCGACGTCGACGAGCGGCTGGTAGTACACCAGGAACTCGTCGCGCTCGAGCGCCTGGCGGATCTCCCGCTCGACGGCGAGGTGCCGCGCGGCGCGGTGCTGGAGGGCGCCGTCGAACTCGGTGAGGCGCCGGCCCGTGCTCCGGGCCTCGCGCATCGCGCTGTCGGCCTCGCGCAGCAGCGGGCCGGGGGCGGTGGCGCCGGGCTCGGCGCGTGTGCCGCCGATCGCCGCCTGGAGCACGATCTCGCCGTCGGGGCCCCGGAACGGCCGGCCGAGCGCCTCGTGGACGCGCTCGGCGGCGGCGGCGCCCGCGCCGCGCGCGGCGCCGGTGAGCAGAAGGACGAACTCGGCGGCGCCGACGCGGGCGAGCGTGTCGCCGGGCCCGGCCACATCCGCGAGGCGGGCGGAGACCTCGGCGACGAGCCGGTCGCCGGCCCCGTGCCCGAA
>JAWVGD010000022.1:0-2620 GCA_033855515.1 Baekduia sp. | reverse complement strand
GGTCAGTGCGGCCGAGGGCATGGGCAGACGGTCGGTCACGAAGTTGAGAGGCGGCGAAGAACCCTCTGAGGAAGCGCCGGGCGCCGCCGTGGGCTGCGCCGCCGTCGATTCCCCTACCCAGAGCGGGTGTGACTACACCCTAGGAGAACCGGCACACCTCCGGCCGGGCGATCACGCGATCAACCGCACCTGGAGCCCGGTTCCGGCCGCGGCGGTGTCGCCGGCACCACCGAGCAGCCCGAGGATCGTGGCCACGTAGTCGACCGTCTCCGGGTAGGGCGGGATGCAGCCGCACTCGCTGACCGGGCGCGGGCCGGCGTTGTAGGCGGCCAGCGCCAGCGGGACCGAGCCGAACTGGGTCAGGAGGTCGTGCATCAGGTGCGCCTGGGCGAGGATCGCCGCCTCGCTGTCGTAGGGGTCTGACAAGTTGTAGGCCTTTGCCGTGTCGGGCATGAACTGGGCGATGCCCTGCGCCCCTGCCGTGGACCGGACGAACGGGTTGAACCCCGACTCCTTGTAGAGCTGCGCGGCGAGCAGCGCCGCCCCGACGTTCCAGCGCTGGGCGGCGCGAGCGATCGGCGGCGCCCACTTGGCGGGGACGAACGACGGCAGGCCGCTGTGGCCGTCGCCGGGGCCGTAGCCGACGCTGCGCGATCCGGCCGCGCGGGTGTACCCGTAGTGCCAGGGCTCCCACGAGTATCGCTGCACGAACCCGAACCGCTCGGCGTTGGCCGCGAGCCAGTCGTACGACGAGGACGGGCCCAGGTCCAGCTCGGTGCCGAGCCGGTGCAGCGAGGTTCCGGGCCGCGCGACCCACTTCGGGTCTGGGTGCGCGGCGAAGAGCGCGGCCTGCTCGGCGTTGCTGCGAAAGGCGCTCGTGATGATGAGCGTGACGCCGTCCCGGCCCGCGGCCGCGCTCATCCGGTCGAAGGCCAGGGCGACGTCGGGGCGCATCCGCTTTCCCTGGCGCTCGGCGAGCGGGCCGCCGTAGCTGCCCGAGAGGTCGCCGCCGGCCGACGGCAGCGTCACCGGCGCGATCTCGGCGACGGCGCGTGCGTCCTCGGCGACGTCGCGCCCGGCGGCGCGGATCGGGTCGCGCACGGTCACGGCGATGCGCGTCGGTGCGAGTGCGTCGGCGGCCGGGAAGGTGACGGTGACCCGCCGTGCGCCATTGCGCCGCGCCGTCTCCAGCGCCGTGCGCCGGCCCAGGTCGAGGTACGCCGCCCGTTCGAGGTGCCGCGGGTTCGGCACGCCGCGGTCCAGCTCGGCGGGCTCGAACAGCCGCGGCTGGGCGACCCGCATCGCCTCGGCGCCCGCGAGCGCCGCGAGGTCGGCGGCGCCGCGGTGGTCCTGGTGCACGCCGACCCCATGGGCCAGCGCCCCGAGCAGGCTCGCGCCGGCCAGCACGGCGAGCAGGACGCCGAGCAGCAGCAGCATGGCCTGGCCACGTTCCTCGGCGCGCAACCGGCGCGCGCCACTAGCCGACACGACCGCCGAGCGCCGCCGAGGCGGCGGCGCGGAGCGTCGGCGACAGCAGCAGGCCCCAACGGGCGGTCATGCGGCCGGCGGTCGCCGAGGACGGTGGCAGCCGAAGGACGCCGGTCGCCCGGCCGAGGCGGGCGGCAGCGTCCAGGGCGAGATCCTCGAGGCCCGGCGGAGCGCCCTCGGCCGGGGCGATCACGAGGCGGTCCAGCCGCGCCAGGAGCGGGTCGAAGGCCTCGGGCCGCGGACCGGTGACGGCGAGGACGAGCGGCACGTCCCCCGCGGCGGCGAGCGCCCGCTCGGTGCTCGCACGCGCCTCGGCGCCGTCGGACGGCAGCGAGACGGTCACCAGGCGTCCGCGGGCCGTGGCGCCGAGGCCACGGCCGTCGAGCCGGCTCGCGAGACGGCGAGCGGCCGGGACGGCCGGCGCCGCCGCCATCGGCACCCCGGCGCCGGGCCAGCGGCACATCAGGGCGCACGGCGACCGGTGCGCAGCGGCGGCCGTGAGCGCGAGCGCCGCGCCCGCGGCCGCCCCGCCCTCCGCCGCCGCCAGCAGGCCGAGCGTCGACGGCGCCGTGCGCTCGGCCACCTGGCGCGCGGGCCGGGCGTCCGCCGTCGCCGGCGTCAGGAAGAGGTCGCGCAGCCGCGACAGGACGAGGTCGCTCACGAGACCGGCCCCGCATCGGCTTGCGCATCGGCGATCAGCATCCGCTCGGTCCCGGGCACCAGCGCGGGCGGGACCACGCGCACGCGCACGTGGCGTCCCGAGACCCGCACGGTCACCCGCTCGCGCGCCCACCCGGGCGCGGCGGCCCGCGCCGCGCGCTGCGGGTCGCCGCCCTGCAGCACGGCCATCGCCGCCGCCTCGGCGGCGCCACCGGCGGCGGTGTGCGCGAGGCCCGCCGCGAGCGCCTGCGCCCCGGCGAGCGCGACCAGCACGACGACCGGCAGGACGCCGAGCAGCTCGATGCTCGCCTGCCCGGCTTCGCGCCGCCGGCGACCCGCGGCCATCGACCGACGGGTCACGACTGCGGCTCCATCCGGGCACGTGCCCGGGCCGTCGCCAGCCGCCCGCGGCCGACCACGACCGGGATGGCCACCCGCACGCCGACCGCATCGCCGTCGGCGCGGACGCGCA
>JAWVGD010000021.1:0-4392 GCA_033855515.1 Baekduia sp. | reverse complement strand
GCACCTGCCGTTGTCCTGGAGGTGAGGCCAACCCTCGTCGTCCTGCTCTGCCTGCTCGCGGCCCTCGCCGCGGCGCCGGCCCCTGGGCTGGCGCAGACGAGCGACCCGGCAGGCGTCTCGGACGCCGCCGCTGCGCTGCAGGCGCAGTGGAGCCCGTCGGCCCAGGGCGGTCTCGTCTCGGCCGCGGCGACCGGCGCGCCCGTCGCCACGCTCCTGCCGGTCATCACCGGCCTCGCGCGCCGCGGGCAGACCCTGAGCTCCACGCCCGGCAGCTGGAGCCCCGGCGCGCAGAGCTACGCCTACCAGTGGCAACGCGACACCGGCTCGGGCATGACCGACATCGCCGGTGCCACGACGTCGACCTACGTCCTCGTCACCGCGGACATCGGCGCCACCGTCGGCGTGCACGTCACGGCCACCAACGCGTCAGGACCGGGCACGGCTGACGCCAGCGCCGTCGGGCCGGTGTCCGACGCGATCCCAGCGGCCACGGTCGCGCCCGCCATCAGCGGCGGGACGACGGGCGGCAAGACGCTGACCGTCGCGCTCGGGACATGGAGCCCCGCGGGCACGAGCTACGCGGTGCAATGGCAGCGCGACACCGGCTCCGGCTTCACGACCATCGCCGGCGCGACCGGGACGACCTACACGACGGTGCTCGCCGACGTATCGGCCACGCTCCGGGCGACGGTCACGGCGACCAACTCCTACGGGTCGACCGCGGCCGACAGCGCGATCTACGGCCCGGTCACCTCCGGCGCGCCGGCCAGTACGTCGGCGCCGACGCTCACCGGCGTCGCGACCCGCGGCCGGCCGCTGGCCGTCAACGCCGGTGCCTGGAGCCCCGCCGGCACGACCTACGCCTTCCGCTGGCAGCGCGACGCGGGCTCGGGCTTCAACGACATCGCCGGCGCGACGGCCACGAGCTACACGCCCGGCGCCACCGACCTCGCCGCCACGCTGCGCGTCGTGGTCACCGCGGCCAACGTCTTCGGCACCGCGACGGCCACCAGCAACGTCACGGCGCCGGTCGCCACCGACCCGCCGGTCAACTCCGGCTCGCCGGCGCTCAGCGGCACGGCCAAGCGCACGTTCACGCTGACGGCCGCTCCCGGATCGTGGTCGCCCTCGGGCGCGACGTTCGCCTACCAGTGGCAGAGCGACGACGGCACCGGCTACGCCGACATCTCCGGCGCGACCGGGGCGCAGTACACGCTCGCCGCTGCCGATGTGGGCGCCACCGTCCGCGTCCAGGTCACCGCCACCAACGCGGATGGCTCGGCGACGGCGGCCTCGGCTCCGACGCCGGTCGTCGTCGCGGCCACGCCCACCGGCACGGTCGCGCCGGTGCTCTCGGGTGCGGCCCGCCTCGGGACGACGCTGACCACCAGCAACGGCGGCTGGAGCCCGGCGGCGACGAGCTACGCCTACCAGTGGCAGCGGCTGTCGGCCGGGACGTTCAGCGATATCTCCGGCGAGACGAGCCAGACCTACACGCTGGCCGCCGCCGACGTCGGCACGACCGTGCGCGCGCAGGTGACCGCCACCAACGCCGACGGGAGCACGATCGCCGCGTCGCTGCCGAGCACCACCGTGGCGTCGCCTCCGGTCGCGCCCGCGAGCATCGCCGCGCCGACCGGCACGCTGCTCGACACGGGGGTCCTGGCCGCCGATCCCGGCACGTGGTCGCCGGCCGCCACGACCTTCACCTTCCAGTGGCTGCGCTGCCCGTCTGGCGCGACGGCGGTCAGCAGCAGCTGCGTGACGGTGTCGGGGAGCTCGACCTACAGCTTGGTCGGCGAAGACGTCGGGCATGCGATGGCCGTCCGGATCACCGGTCGTGCCTCGGGCCTCGTCGCGGCGGTCAACTCGGCGCTGACGACCGACGTCCAGGGGCGCGCGCTGACGAACCTCACCGCGCCCGGCATCCTGGGCACCGTGCAGGTCGCCGAGGTCGTCCGGGCCGTCCCCGGCTCCTGGAGCGTCCCGCCCCGCGTGGTCAAGTACCAGTGGCAGCGCTGCGATCCCGACGGGACCAACTGCGCCGACGTCACCGGCGCCGCCGCGCAGTCCTACTCCGTCACGGTGGCCGACCGCGGACATGCGCTGGTGGTGCGCGAGACCGCGGTCTCGCCCGGGCACACCGCCTCCGCCGGCAGCGCGTTCGCCGTCGTCGCCGACCAGCCGGCGCCCGTGAGCCTCACCGCGCCGGTCATCAGCGGCATCGCCGCCCGCGCCGTGAACCTGCAGACCACGGTGGGGACGTGGGCCAACAAGCCGACCGGCATCACGTACGCCTGGCAGCGCTGCGACAGCTCGGGCGGCTCGTGCGCGCCGATCGGCGGCGCCATCAGCAACAACTACATCTTGGGCCCCGACGACGTCGGCGCGACGATCACCGTCGCGGTGACCGCCCGCAACACCGCCGGGCCGACGACGGTCAACGCGCCGGTGACCGCCGTGATCGCGGCCGTGCTGCCGCAGGTGCGCGCGGCTCCGTCGGTCAGCGGCAAGCCGCAGGTGCCCAACGTCCTGCAGGCGGTGCGGACGCAGTTCAAGACCACCACCGACACGCGCTACGCCTATCGCTGGCAGCGCTGCGATGCGTCGGGGTCGGCCTGCGTCGACATCCCGGGCGCGACGACCCAGTCGTTGCGCCTGACCCCGGCCGACGCGCGGGTGACGGTCCGGGTGCTCCACACGGCGACCAACGCCGATGGCTCGGTCACCGGCATCTCCGCGCCGACGGCCGTCATCAAGCCCGCTGCTCCGGCGCTCATGCGTGCACCGCGGATCGCCACCTCCGGCTACGCGGCGGTCGGCAAGGCCGCGACGATCGCGCCCGGGCTCTGGAACGCGACGACGGAGATCACCGGCAAGGTCTTGGAGTTCTGGCGCTGCAACCCCAGCTGCGCGCTGCTGGCGACCGGCGGCGCCGGGTCGTACACCCTGACCGACGCCGACGCGGGTGCCCTGATCCGCGGCGCGGAGACCGCGACGGGGCCGGGCGGGACCTACGTGGCCTGGGCGCCCGCATGGGTCGGCCCCGTGCGCTCGGCGGCCGCCGCCTCGGGGCTCGCCGTCAACGGGGCCACGACGCATCTGCGGACCTCCAGCGGCGCGCTGCTGGCGACCGCGCGGGCGGGCGGAGCATCGACGGCGCGCGCCGCGGCGGCCGCCGTCGCCGCACCGACCGCCGCACGGACCGGCACGGTGCGCATCACCGTGCGCCGGGCGGCCAACGCCCGCGGGACGCTGCGAGCCTGGGCCTGCGAGGCGAAGCCGCGCGCGACCGACACGCACCCGTGCACCAAGGCCGTCGCACTCGGCCACCGGGTCACGCTGAAGCTCGCGGTCGCCAAGGGCGAGCGGGCCCGAGTGGTCGTCGTGCGCGCGCGTCACCGGTAGCGCCCGCAACGGCCGGCGGGCGTGCCGCGCGCGTGTTCTGCGCGTGTCCCTGCGCAGGATCGTCACGTCGTGCGTGTCCCGCGTCACCGGGCCGCCCATAGCGTCGCCGGGCATGTTGGCCCACGTCACGACCTTCGCCATCCAGGGCGTCGAAAGCCGCCGCGTCACCGTCGAGGTGGACCTGCGGCCCGGCCTGCCCGCCTTCACGATCGTGGGGCTCGGCGATCGCGCCGTCCGCGAAGCACGCGAGCGGGTGCATTCCGCGATCCTCAACTCGGGCTTCCAGTTCCCGGCGCGCCGGATCACCGTCAACCTCGCGCCCGCGGCCCTGCGCAAGGAGGGCCCGGGGTTCGATCTCGCGATCGCCTGCGGGGTGCTCGCCGCCGGCGGCCAGCTGCCGGCAGAGCGCCTGGAGCGCGTGGCGGTGTTCGGCGAGCTGGCGCTCGGCGGCGAGCTGCGGCCGTGCCGCGGCGTGCTCGCGGTCGCTGAGGGGACGATGGCGGCCGGGCTCCGCGGGCTGGTGCTCCCACGGGGCCACGCACGGGAGGCCGCGCTCGTCGACGGCCTCGGCGTCCACGCCGCCGCCGACCTGGCCGAGGTCGCGGCGATCCTCCGCGGCGACAGCGACGGCTCCGCGCCGGCGCGCGAGGACGAGCCGGCGTCGTCGGCCGGCGCCGGGCGCCCACCCGACCTGGCCGATGTTCGGGGCCACGGCGGTCCGTTGCGCGCGCTGGCCATCGCGGCGGCGGGCGGCCACAACCTGCTGCTCGCCGGTCCACCCGGGACCGGCAAGACGATGCTCGCCCAGCGGCTGCCGTCGATTCTGCCCCCGCTGGCGCGCGGCGAGGCCATCGAGGTCACGCGCATCCAGAGCGTCGCCGGGTTGCGGACGGGCGCGGGGCTGGCCACCGAGCGCCCCTTCCGGGCACCGCATCACACGATCTCGGCCTCGGGCCTGGTCGGCGGTGGCGGAACGCCGCAGCC
>JAWVGD010000020.1:0-2989 GCA_033855515.1 Baekduia sp. | reverse complement strand
GCTCGCCGCCCGGGCACGCGAATCGCTGCTGATGGGCGTCCCGATGCCAGGGATGGCGAAGTGGGCGGGCGGTGCGCCCGTGTTCCTGGCCGAGGCCCGCGGCAGCCGTGTGACCGACGTGGACGGCCACGAGTACATCGACGTCGCGCTGGGCGACACGGGCTCGATGCCGGGGCACTCGCCCGCAGCGACCGTCGAGGCGATCATCCAGCGCGTCCAGGATCGCGGCGGCATCACGACGATGATGCCGACCGAGGACGCGATCGCCGTCGGGGAGCAGCTGTCGGCGCGCTTCGGCATGCCGGCGTGGCAGTTCGCGCTGAGCGCCACCGACGCCAACCGCTTCGCCCTGCGCATGTGCCGCCAGGTGCAGCGCCGCAGCAAGATCATGATCTTCCTGCACGCCTACCACGGGACCGTCGACGAGACGGTCGCGACGCTCGACGCGAGCGGTGCCGTCGTCGCGCGCGACGGGAACGTGGGGGCGCCCGTGGACCCGGCGCTCACCACCAAGGTGGTGCCCTTCAACGACCTCGACGCCGTCCGCGCCGCGCTCGCGCCCGGCGACGTCGCCTGCGTCCTGGCCGAGCCGGCGATGACGAACGTCGGCATGGTCCTGCCCGAGCCCGGGTTCTTGAAGGGGTTGGAGGAGGCGTGCGCCGAGACCGGCACGCTGCTCATCTACGACGAGACGCACACGATGAGCGCGGGCCCCGGCGGCTGCGTGCGCGCCTGGGACCTGCGCCCCGACGCGGTGACGATGGGCAAGGCGCTCGGCGCCGGCGTCCCGATCGGCGCCTACGGCCTGAGCGCCGCGCTGCGCGACCGCGTGCTGGCCGACGACGAGGGCGACTACCTCGACTGGGGTGGCGTCGGCGGAACCCTGGCGGGCAACGCGCTGTCGCTGGCCGCGGCACGTGCGACCCTGGAGCACGTGCTGACCGACGACGCCTACGAGACGATGGCCGCGACGTGCGCGCGCTACGTGGCGGGCGTCGAGGCCGTCTTCGCGGCGCACGGCGCGCCGTGGTCGATCACCTCGCTGGGCGCGCGGGCCGAGTTCCACTTCACCCCGGACCCGCCGCGCACCGGCGGCGAGGCACACGACGCGATCGACCCGCTCCTGGACGACCTGATCCACGCCTCGCTGCTCAACCAGAGCGTCATGCTCACGCCGTTTCACAACATGGCGCTGATGGGGCCGACGACGACCGCCCCCGACGTCGACCGCGTCGTCGCGGCGCTGGACGCGATCGTCGGCGAGATCTTCGGCGCCGGCGTAGGGCGGCCCGCGACGTAGGCGCGTGGGTCCGTACCCGGCCGCGGGTTTCGCCCCCTGGGCGAACACCCGCAAGGGAACCTGGCCCTCTGGGCCAGCGTTCCCCTAGGAGCGTGGGTCCGTACCCGGCCGCGGGTTTCGCCCCCTGGGCGAACACCCGCAAGGGAACCTGGCCTTCTGGGCCAGCGTTCCCCTAGGCCGTCGCCGAGATCCGCGTCGTCTGGCTCGTCGGCGGGCCGGCCGCGGCGGTCGCGTCGAGCTGCAGGGTGACGTCCAGGCCGCGCCGGCCGGCGAGCGCCGTGCGCAGCTTCTTGACCGTCGTCAGCGGGATCGTCAGCCGCACGATCTTCGACGTGCCCGCCGGGATCGTCAGCTTCTGCGGGGCGAGGTCGACGGAGACCGGCGCGACCTTGTGCTTCTTCTTGCCCTTGCCGACGGTCGTCGGGCCACCGCGCTGCACGAGCGTCGCCGCGGCCGTCAGCGTGCAGGTCGTGTCGCAGCCGACGCGGACGGGCAGGTTGCGCGCCGTCAGCAGCCCGGCCTTGCGCAGGACCTTCACGCTCAGCTGCGGGCCGAGCGGCTCCGGGAGCGTCGGGAACTTCAGCGCGGGCGGTGGCGCCGGGGCGGCCAGCGGCGTGCACGCCAGGCCGACCGGCGGGTTGGTCAGCTGGAACGTCTGGACGCGGTTGTTGTCGCTGTCGCTGACGGTGACCTTGCCGTTGCAGTCGGCGCTGACGCCGGTGGGGTGGATGAACTGCCCGGCGTCGGTCCCGCGGCCGCCGAAGCTCAACAGGCGCTCGCCCGCCGGCCCGAACTCCTGCACGCGGTTGTTGCCGCGGTCGGCCACCCACAGGTTGCCGGCCGGATCCAGTGCGATCTGGCCCGGCGCGTTGAGCTTTCCGAGCTTGGAGCCCGTGCCGCCGAACTGGTCGATCTGCGTGCCGGCGGCGTCCAGCACGGTGATCTTGTTGGCCGAGTCGGCGACGTAGGTCTTGCTGCCGTCGGGGAGGACGGCGATGCCGCGCGGCGCGGCATCGGTCGGTGTGGAGCCGAGGTAGGAGCCGTCGGCGCCGAAGCGCGCGATGCGGTCGTTGCCGGTGTCGGCGACCGAGATCGTCCCGTCGGCGGCGCTCGCCAGCGCCGAGGGGGCGAGCAGCTGCCCGGGCCCCGAGCCCTCGGTGCCGATCGTGCGCGAGCTCTGCGCGGTGGCGCGGTCGAAGACGACGATGCGGCTGCGCCGCGCGTCCAGGACGTAGCCGTTGCCGGCGCCGTCGAACGCGACGGCCGTCGGGTCGGGGAGGATCGTCGGCCCCGGGTTCGGCGACCCCCAGATCGTGGCGATCGTTCCGTCGGGGTTGATCAGCTGGACGCGCCCGTTGACCGAGTCGGTCACGGCGCGCACGCCGCTGGCGTCGACGCCGACGCCGAGCGGGGCGTCGAACTGGCCGCTCGCGCGGCCGGAGGTCCCGAAGGACCGCTTGAGCGTGCCGGAGGCGTCGAACACGTCGATGCGGTCGTTGCCGGTGTTGGCGACGTAGAGCTCGCCGGCGCCGTTGGTCGCCAGGCCTCGCGGGTAGGCGAGCTGCCCGGGCGCCGTGCCGTACGAGCCCCAGCGCGCCTTGTACTGGTACTTGGTCGCGGGCGTGCTGTAGCGGACGATGCGGTGATTCAGGTCGTCGGCGACGAACACGCGGCCCTGCGGATCCATGG
>JAWVGD010000019.1:0-6921 GCA_033855515.1 Baekduia sp. | reverse complement strand
ACGTCCCGGATCACCGCTTGGGCGGCAGCGACCGCGCGTAGGCCACGCCGCGCCTGACCCACGGCTCGAGCTGGCGCTTGGTGCGCACGCCTTCGGCGTCGACCCTGAGCCAGCCCTGCATCGCGCGGCCGCGCATCTCGAACGGGCCGGCGTGCGGCTTGGCGACGAGGGCCTCGGTCTCGTCGGGATCGACCCGGACCATGAGGCCGCCCTGCCCGCTGGCCGCCACCGACATGTTGCCCGCGACGAGGAACGCCAGCCCGCCGAACATGCGCTTCTCGGTGACGTCGGCGTCGCCGGCGATCAGCTCACGAACCCGGTTGGCGAGATCCTCGTCGTAGGCCATGGGCGACATCATCGTCGACCGCGCCGATGGCATCGACGCTTGACGATCGCATGACGGAGCGTTCACGCGCGTCGGCGACGTTCTCCTCACCCAACTTCCAGATCCGAGGAGGATCGTCATGAGCACCCAGGACACCGCCACCATCGACCAGGCGAAGCTCGACGCGTTCATGGGCGCCTTCGTCGGCGACCTCGGCGCCGCCGCCACGACCGCGCTGGTCCTGATCGGCGACAAGCTGGGGCTGTACCGCGCGATGGCCGACTCGGCGCCGGTGACGTCGACCGAGCTGGCCGAGCGGACCGGGACCAGGGAGCGATACGTGCGCGAGTGGCTCTGCCAGCAGGCGGCCAGCGGCTACGTCACCTACGACGCGGCTTCCGGCGCCTTCCGGCTCCCACCCGAGCAGGCGATGGCCCTGGCCGACGAGGACAGCCCGGCGTTCATCCCAGGAGCCTTCCAGCTCGTGGCCTCGATGATCAAGGACGAGCCGCACATCACCGAGCGCTTCCGCACCGGCGATGGGTTCGGGTGGCACGAGCACCACCAGGATCTGTTCGAAGGGACCGAGCGCTTCTTCCGGCCCGGCTACCTCGGGAACCTGCTGAGCTCCTGGATCCCGTCGCTGGAGGGCGTGCAGGCCAAGCTCGAGGCCGGCGCGCACGTCGCCGACATCGGCTGCGGCCACGGTGCCTCGGCGATCATCATGGCCAGGGCGTTTCCCGCCTCGACGTTCGTCGGCTCCGACTACCACGAGGCATCGGTCGAAGCGGCGACGCGGGCGGCCCAGCGGGCCGGCGTCGCCGATCGCGTGACCTTCGAGGTGGCCGGCGCCCACGACTTCGGCGGCGGTCCGTTCGATCTGGTCTGCGTCTTCGACGCCTTGCACGACATGGGCGACCCTGCCGGGGCTGCGCGCCACGTGCGCTCCCAGCTGGCCGAGGACGGCACGTGGATGGTGGTCGAGCCGTTTGCCGGCGACGCCATCGAGGACAACCTCAACCCGGTCGGCCGGGTGTTCTACGCGGGCTCGACGATGCTCTGCACGCCGGCCTCGCTGAGCCAGGACGTCGGGCTGGCGCTCGGCGCCCAGGCCGGGCAGCGCCGGCTGACCGAGGTGATCTCCGAGGGCGGCTTCTCGCGGGTGCGCCGTGCCGCCGAGACCCCGTTCAACCTGGTGCTCGAGGTCCGGCCGTAGCGCTGCCGGCGTCGCCGTGGGCCAGCGCGGCGAGCGCGCGCAGCGACGCGCTCACGACCTCGCGCTGGCCCTCCAGGCGGCGGGCTTCCTGGTCGGGCAGCTCGACGTGCACGCTGATGCGCGTGCCGTCCGTGCCCGGCAGCGGGTCCAGACGCCAGGCGAACACGAGGTCGCTGACCAGGCACGAGATCGTCACCCGGCGGCCGCTGGTGTCCTGGCGCAGCTGCTGGGGCATCGGGAAGTCCGGGTAGCCGTCGGGGTACATGGTGTAGTCGCCCCGGCCCTCGTGCGCCTGGGGCTCGACGCTCTCGATCCCCTGCCACCAGTCGGGGAAGCGCGCGGGGTCGTAGAGCAGCTTCCACACGTCCTCGACCGGAGCCGAGGTCGTCGTCTCGTCCTCGAACGTCAACGTCATGTCGTCTCCTCGATCGTCATCGCATCCAGGCGCGCGAGCTCGCCCTCGACGCGCGCCAGCTCGCGCGCGGGCTCGATCGCGGCGATCGTCGGGCGCCCGAGGTCGACCAGGTTGGCGAGCAGGTCCTGCCCGCTGGCCGCGCCGGCGCCCCCGCGGCGCCAGAGCCCGGCAGCCTCCCGGAGGCGCCGGGCCGCCAGCGCGACGTCGCCGCGCTCGGCGGCGATCATGGCCTGGACGTGGGTCAGTCGTGCGACCAGGATCACCGGCCGATCAACGGGCCTGACCGGTTCGAGCGTCATGCGCCGCAGCTCGGACTCGGCCTCGTCGGCGCGATGGGCGCCGGCCAGCGCCTCGGCCCGCGCCAGCCGCGCCGCCGGCCGGCTCACGGCTGCCTGCCCGTCCAGCGCCCGCTCCAGGAGCTGGGCCGCCCGTTGGTGCTCGCCGGCCGCCAGCGCGAACTGCCCCTCGTCGTGGTCGGCCAGCGCGACCAGATGCCCCAGGCCGCTGCGCTCGGCCGCCTCCCGCTCGGCGGCCAGCGCCGCGCGCGCGTCCTCGAGGCGCCCGAGGCGGACGAGCAGCGACGCGCGGATGGCCGACAGCGGCGTGACCAACGGCGGAAGCCCGCGGAGCTCTGCGCGCTCGGCGTAACCCAAGGCCTCCTCCGGCCGTCCGAGCGCGGCGACGATGCAGGACAGGTTCACCCACGCGGTGTACGCGCGGTCAGGGGCGCTGTGGGTGACCTCGACGGTCGCTGCGAAGCAGGTCGCGGCGCGCTCAAGGTCGTCGTCGCGCAGTGCGCGAAACGCCTGAGCATTGGCGGTCTCGTAGCTCAGCTCCGGCCCGACGGGCCCCAGCGCTTCGAGCCGCCGCAGCAGCCCATCGGCCCCGTCGACGTCTCCGGTGACCGAGGCGCCCCAGGCGCCCAGCGCCAGCGCCGTCCCGAGGACTTCGGGGTCGGGGGCGGCCACGGCCGCCAGCTCCTCGAGTGCGGCGCGGGCCTCGTCGACCGCGCGTCGTGGATGGCACAGCGCCCCGCCGTACCACTTGGCGCCGCTGACGTGCGCAGCGGCGCGTGCGGCGTGCGCCTCCGGTCCGAGCGCCCGCAGCGCTGCGTCGAGGGCCTCCTGGGCCGCCGCCTCGTCCCCGTTCCAGGCGTGCGCCTGCGCCAGGGCGAGCTGAAGCGACGGATCTCCCAGGCGCAGCTCGACGGCCTCCGACAGAAACCCGATCGCCTCCCCCACACCGCCGACGCCCAGCGCCTCGGCCGCCGCGCCCGCGAGTGCATCGGCGGCCTGGTCGTCGCGTCCGGCCAGCCGCAGGTGGCGTGCCGTCTCGGCCGCCGAGCCCCGAAGGGCGCCGGCGAGCTCCTCGTGGCAGACGCGGCGCCGCGCCGCGGCCATCTGCGCGGTGACGGCCTCGCGCAGCAGCGCGTGCCGGTATCCGAACGCCCTGTCCCACGAGGCGAACAGCCCGCTGTCCAGCGCGCCCATCACGTCCTCGGCCTCGACCAGCACATCCAGCTCGCCGGGCCGGAGATCACGGCCGGCGACCGCGGCGAGCTCGGCGACGCGGCGTGCCCCCGGCCCGAGCCGGCCGAGCGCGCCGCGCACCACGCCCTGCAGGCTGGGCGGCGCGCCGACATGGCCGCCCAGCGCGGCGCGAGCGCCTTCCACCGCCAGCAACGGATTGCCGTCGGCGGCCGCCACCACCTGGTCACGCGTGTCGGCGTCGAGCGTCGCGATGCTCTGCACCAGCCCGTCCACCGCCCGGCGCGGCAGCGGCTCGAGATCGATCTCGACCAGCGCGCCTCCGCGGGAGCGATGGGTCGCCACGAGCGCATCCACGTCCGAGCGCTGCGGCGTGTGGCGGCGCGTGAGCAGCACGAGCACCCGCAGGCCTGCAAGGCGCCGGGCGGTGTAGGCCAGCAGCTCGAGGCTGACCGCGTCGGCGAGGTGGACGTCCTCGAACAGCAGGATGAGCGGTCGATCGGCGCAGGCGTGCTCGATGGCGTCGACGGCGGCCTCGAACATCCGGGCCCGTGCGAGCTCGGGCACGATCGCGGGCACCGGGCGGCCGGCGTCGCGGTGCAGCCGCTGCGGCAGCGATGGGACGATCGCTGCGAGCTCCTCGGGCCAAGTGGCGTCACGGGCCGGCGGCGGCAACGTCGCGGCGAGGTCGCGCAACAGCTCGGCCCAGAGCGTGAACGGCGCCGGCCCGCCGAGCTCCAGCGCGCCGCAGGCGGCCGTCCGGGCGCCGTCGTAGCGGGCGCGATCCAGGACCTCGCGCGCGAGCCGGGTCTTGCCGATGCCGGCCTCACCGGTCAGGGTCACGAGGATCCCGCCGGCGCCCGCCGCGGCCGCGAGCAACGCGCGGAGCTCGACGTCGCGGCCGATGAGCGGAGCGTGGGCGGTCGCAGGCCGGCTGCGCGCCTCGGGCGGCGCCGCCGGTGCCTCGACCCGCAGGTCCGTCGCCGCCGCCCGCGTCTCGGCCGACGGCGCCAGCCCGAGCTGCGTCCGCAGGCGCTCGCTCAGCCGGTCATAGACCGAGAACGCGCCGGCGCGGTCGCCGGCCGCGGCGAGTCGCGCCATGAGGTCGCGCGTCGCAGCCTCGTCCAGAGGGTCCAGCTCCACCCGCCGCCGGGCATAGGCCACGGCCGCCGCGGGGGTCGGCGCGCCTTGCGCCAGCTCCGCCAGGGCGGCCGCGAGCCGCTCGGCATGGCGATCGCGCGCCTCGAGGACCCAGTCCTCGTCGAGGTCGGCGAGCAGTGGGCCGGCGCACAGGTTCACGGCCGCTTCGGCCTCGCCGGCGGCCAGTGCGCGCTCGAAGTCCATCAGGTCGGTCTCGCACTGCAGCCCGATGCGGTCGCGCGTCGTGCGGAGCGCCGCCCCGGCCTGCGGACCCAGCGCCTGCCGCAGGCTCCACGTCGCGCTGCGCAAGGACGCTCGGGCGCTCGCGTCGAGGACGTCGGGCCAGAAACGCGCGGCGACGGCGGTGCGCGGGTGATCGCCCGGATGGAGCGCCAACCACCCCAACAACGCCCACGCCCTGCGGCTGGCGGGCGGTGGGATCGGCCGGCTGCCGACTTCGGCCTCCAGGCCGCCGAGCAGCCGAATGCGCAACACCGGCCGAGTCTACGCCCGGCGCGGTTGACGCGCCATTGATGGGCCGGTGACGCCATGGCGGCACGCTGCGCCCCATGACCTCCACCACCAACACCAGCACCGTTTCCACGCCATTCGACACCGCCGCCCTGCGCCGCGGGATCGAGGGGCGCGAGCCCGCCACGCTCGTGGCGCTCTACCACCCCGATGCGACGATCGAGATCGCCGACGCCACGCACGGCCCCAGCGCTCCGCTGTCCGTGCAGGGGCGCGACGCGATCGCCGCCCATCTCGATGACGTCTACGGGCGCGACATGCAGCACGCGGTCGACATCGTGGCCGCGAGCCCCGAGGCGGTCGGCTACACCGTCCGATGCGCCTACCCCGACGGAACGATCGTGCGCTGCGTCGCGGTCGCCGAACTGCGCGACGGCCTGATCACGCGCGAGATCGGAGCACAGGCCTGGGACGACTGAGACGCCGACGGGTGCGCGCGGGATCTCTCGCAGCAGAGAGTCCGCGCGCGCCCCGCGCCGTGCGGCGGGCGCAGACTTGTGCAAGGATTCGGCCACCCCTTAGGGTCACCTAAGACTCACCCGGAGCCCATGTCCTTCGCCAACACCGCCCTGCTCGGCGCCATCGCCGGTTTCACCATCTTCCTCGGGCTGCCGTTCGGCCGCGCGAGCCGCCTGGGGGCGCGCGGCCGCGTCGCGCTGTCCATGCTCGCTGCAGGCGTGCTCGCCTTCCTGTTCATGGACGTCGGCGCCGAGGGGCTGGGGATCCTCGAGCACCATCTCGACGCCTATAAGAACCATGCCGCGTCGCTGTGGCCCGTTGTCGGCCTGTTCGCCCTTCTCAGCGCCGGCTTCCTGGTCGGCGTCGGCGGCATCGCGAGCGCCCAGCGCCGCGTGCTGCGGCCCGGGTCGGCGCTGCCGCCCGTGGCCGGCGGAGAGTCGGCGGCGGCGATGACCGCCGGGGAGCTGGCTGATCACCGGCGCGCCGTCAGCGCGATCGAGCGCCGCGCGCTGCGGACCGGGATGATCATCGCCACGGCGATCGGCCTGCACAACTTCGCCGAGGGCCTGGCCATCGGGGTCTCGTCCCAGGCCGGCGAGGTCGGGCTGGCCACCGTGCTCATCATCGGGTTCGCCTTGCACAACGCCACCGAAGGCTTCGGCATCATCGGGCCCTTGCACGGCGTGCGCCCGTCCTGGCGCTGGCTGGGTCTCGCCGGGCTGGTGGCCGGCGGCCCCACGTTCGTCGGCGCGATGGTCGGCTACCAGGTCACCAGCGACGCGTTGCAACTCCTGTTCTTCGCCCTGGCCGGCGGCGCGATCCTCTACGTGCTCGGCGAGATCTGGGCGGGCGTCAGGCGCCTCGGGCATGCCGAGCTCGGGCTCTACATGCTGGGCGCGGGGTTCCTGATCGGCATCGCCACCGACTTGGTCGTCGCCTACGGCGGCGCCTGAGCGGCGGATCGGCCGGCTCGAGCGGGAGGCCGGAGCTGCGGATCTGCTTGACGCACGTCGTCTGGCGGGCGTAGCGTCGCGTCGCGGGTGCTCGGTGGCGCTCGCCGGCAGTCCGGGTCGCGTTCCGTCGGCGAGCCCGTGCCTAGCGCCTCGGCACTCGTTCGCATCCCTGCACGGTCGGGCCCCAACCAAGGGAGCATCAAGATGAGGATGTTGATGAAGGTGCAGATGCCGACCGGGCCCGGCAACGAAGCGATCAGGAGCGGAAGCCTGCCGGAGATCATGCGCTCGTCGATCGAAGCGCTGAACGCGGAGGCGGTCTACTTCACCGCCGAGCACGGGATGCGCACCGCGCTGATCTTCTTCGACATGACCGACTCGAGCGAGATCCCGCC
>JAWVGD010000018.1:0-11287 GCA_033855515.1 Baekduia sp. | reverse complement strand
CTTCCGGGGAGCTGACGCTCGTCGTCGGCACGCACGCGCTCATCGAGGACCCGGTCGTCTTCTCGGCCCTCAGCGTCGCCGTCGTCGACGAGCAGCACCGCTTCGGCGTGCGCCAGCGCGCCGCGCTCGACGCCAAGGCGCCGGCGGGCCTCGTCCCCCACCTCCTGCACATGACCGCCACGCCGATCCCGCGGACGCTGCGCCTGGCGACGTTCGGCGCCCTGGACGTCACCGCCCTGCGCGAGCTGCCGCGCGGCCGGCAGCCGATCGCCACGCACGTCTGCTCGACCGAGGCCGAGCGCGCCCGCGCCTACGAGCGCATCCGCGAGGAGCTGCGCGCCGGGCGCCAGGCGTTCGTCGTCTGCCCGCTGGTCAGCGAGTCCGAGGCGCTGAACGCCCGCGCGGCGACCGAGGAGTACGAGCGGCTGCGCGCCGGCGAGCTGGCCGACTTCGACGTCGTGCTCCTGCACGGCCAGATGCGCCCCGCCGACAAGGCCGCGGCGATGGAGCGCTTCGCGAGCGGCGGGGCCGACGTCCTGGTCGCCACGACCGTCATCGAGGTCGGCATCGACGTCCCCAACGCGACCGTGATGGTCGTCGAGGACGCCGACCGCTACGGGATCTCGCAGCTGCACCAGCTGCGCGGGCGCGTGGGGCGCGGCGAGCACGCGTCGCTGTGCCTGCTCTTCGGCCCGCGCGAGTCGGCGCGCCTGAAGGCGCTGCAAATGAACACCGACGGCTTCCGCCTGGCCGAGATCGACCTCGAGCTCCGCGGCGAGGGCGAGCTGACCGGCACCCGCCAGTCGGGCCTGGCGCGCTTCAAGTTCGCGCGGCTGCCCGACGACGCCGAGGTCCTGGAGGCCGCGTTCGCGACCGCCGAGGCGCTGCTGGAGGCCGACCCGGAGCTGGCCGACGAGGAGCACGTGCTGCTGCGCGCCGAGCTCGAACGCGCCGAGCACGGGCCGGTGGCGGCGTGAGGGTCGTCGCGGGCCGGCTCGGCGGCCGCCGCTTCCAGGCGCCGGCCGGGACCGACACCCGTCCGACCTCGGACCGGGTGCGCGAGGCGCTCTTCTCTGCGCTGGGGCCGCTGGAGGGCGAGGCGGTCCTGGATCTGTTCGCCGGCTCGGGCGCGCTGGCGATCGAGGCGCTCTCCCGGGGCGCCGGATGGGCCGTCCTGGTGGAGCGCGACGCCCGCGCCGCCGCGGTGATCACGCGCAACCTCGACGCTCTCGGGCTGGCCGGCGACAGCGCCCGGCTGCGGCGCCGCGACGTGCTCAAGGCCCTCAAGGACGCACGCGAGGCGGGCGAGACATACGATCTGGTCTTCATCGACCCCCCGTACCGGCACGCGGCCGGTCTGGGGCCGGAGCTCGCTGAGGCGCTGCCCCCGGTCCTGACCCCCGGCGCGCGCGTGGTCGGCGAGAGCGATCGGCGCACGCCGCTCGACCTCCCCGGCCTCGAGACCACGTTCGAACGCCGCTACGGCGACACCCTCCTTCGCATCCACACCGTATGACCGACGCCAAGCGCATCGCTGTCTGTCCAGGCAGCTACGACCCGATCACCAACGGGCATCTCGACATCATCGGCCGCACCGCCGCGCAGTTCGACGAGGTCGTCGTGGCCGTCGTCAACGTGTCGGTGCGCAAGAACCAGCCGATCTTCGGGATCGAGGAGCGGCTGGCGTTCATCGAGGAGGCGACGGCCCACCTCCCGAACGTGCGCGCCGAGCCGTTCAGCGTCCTCGTGGTGGACTTCGCCCGGTCGATCGGAGCGAAGACGATCGTCAAGGGCCTGCGCGCCATCTCCGATTTCGAGTACGAATTGGAGATGGGGCAGCTCAACCGGATGCAGGCACCTGAGGTGGACACGCTCTACCTGATGGCCAGCCCGCAGTACAGTTTCCTCAGCTCCAGTGGCGTGAAGGAGCTCGCCACCTTCGGGGGTGACATCGACAGCCTCGTGCCTGAGCGTGTCGCCGGTCGCCTGAAGGAAGAGCTCACCCGATAACGAAAGACGCTTAGCCATGGACGTCCTGGTCCTCATTGACAAGCTCGACGACCTTGTCCACAACGCCAAGAAGGTCCCTCTCACCGACGAGGTGCGGGTGGATCGCGAGCAGATCTACGACATCTTGGATCAGATGCGCGCGACCATCCCTGAGGAGATCAAGCAGGCGAGGTGGATCGTCATGGAGCGTCAGGAGATGCTCGCCGAGGCCAAGCGCGAGGCGGAGCGGATCGTGAAGGACGCCGTCCGCCGGCAGGAAGAGCTGGTCTCCGATCAGGAGGTCACGCGGGAGGCCGAGCGCGCCGCCGAGGAGATCGTCGAGGACGCCCGCGCCCGCGAGCGCGAGATCCGTCTCGGCGCCGAGGACTACGCCGACGAGATCCTCAACACGCTCGAGGTCAACCTCTCCAAGTTCATCGCCGCGGTCCGTCGCGGACGTGAGCGCCTGCAGGGCAAGGAAGAAGAGGACGCGGCCGAAGTGGCCTAGGGGGCCGGGTGATCGCGACGCCCTGCGGCGCCACGATCGCCCTGCGGGTGTGCCCTACGCCGCGGCCTGCGTCTCGGCGAGCGTCGGGTAGTCGATGTAGCCCTTCTCGCCGCCGCTGTAGAACGTGTCCTGGTCGGGCGCGTTGAGCTCGGCGCCCTCGCGCAGGCGGGTCGGCAGGTCCGGGTTGGCCAGGAAGCGGCGGCCGTAGGCCACCAAGTCGACCTTGCCCTCGGCGACGAGGCGGTCGGCGCCCTCGACGTCGAACTCCTCGGTGAAGCCCTCGTTGGCCATCAGCGTCCCCGGGAACAGCTCGCGCGCCTGCTCCAGCGTCGAGTAGCCCGCGTGCGGCTCGGTCTCCATGACGTGCAGGTACATCAGGTCGATCGGGGCGATCGCCGTCAGCAGCGCGTCGTAGGTCGCGCGCGGGTCGGTCTCCTCGATGCCGTTGACCTGGTGGCCGGGCGAGATCCGCAGGCCGACCTTCTCGGCGCCGATGGCCGCCACGACGGCCTCCACGGTCTCCACGACGAACCGGATGCGGCCGGCGACGTCGATGCCGTAGCCGTCGGTGCGCAGGTTGGTGTTCTCGCTCAGGAACTGGTGCAGGAGGTAGCCGTTGGCGGCATGGAGCTCGACGCCGTCGGCGCCCGCAGCCACTGCGCGCCGCGCGGCCTGGACGAAGTCCTCGCGCACTGACGCGAGCTCGTCGGTGGCGATCTCGCGGGGCGGGACGTAGTCGGCCATGCCGCCGGGCGTGAAGACCTGCCCGGGGGCCTTGATCGCCGAGGGCGCGATCGGGGTCTCGCCGCCGGTGTAGACCGGGTGCGCGACGCGGCCGCAGTGCATGAGCTGGATGACGAGCTTCGCGTCGCCGGCGGCGTGGACGGCGTCGGCGACCTGCGCCCAGCCGGCCTGCTGCTCGTCGTCGTGCAGTCCCGCGATGTCGAGGTAGCCCTGCCCGACGGCGGCGGGATGAGTGCCCTCGGTGATGAGGATCGCCGCGTCGGCGCGCTGGGCGTAGTAGGTGGCGTTCAGCTCGCCGGGGATGGTGTCCTTGGCGCGGTTGCGCGTCAGCGGCGCCATCGCGATCCGGTGAGCGGTACGCAGGGTGCCGCGCTCGTAGGGCTGGAACAGGTGCTCGTACGGCATGGAGGTGGGGGCGGTCCTTGGGTCGGGTTCGACGAAAGAAGTTGCATACGCAACAGTACGAGCTCTACCCGTCCGCACGCGCCACGAACGCGTCCGGGCGTGTGAGTCTGCGCACGCTCGGAGCGCGTCGCTGGTCGCGGCGGCCGTCTACCGCGGGCGCAGGCCCAGGACGAGGCGCTCGATGGCCTCGTCGAGCAGGCCGTCCAGCGAGGCGTCGCCGAGCATGCCGTTGCGGGTCATCGCGATGAGGCCCTGCAGCGCGGCGGAGGCGATGAGCGCGACGCGCTCGGGGTCGCCGCCGACGACGGCGCCCGACGTCTGGCCCTCGGCGACCGCGACGATCGCGGGTGCGAAGGCCCGCTCGCCGGCGGCGCGTAGGCGGGGCGAGGCGTCCGTGTCGTGCTTGGCGGCGAACATGAGCTCCATCAGCGCCGGGTGCTCGCCGGCGAACGCGACGTAGGCGTGGGCCAGGCCTCGCAGGCGAGCGTCGAAGTCCGCGCCGGCGGCCTCGCTCGCCGCGGCCAGGCGGGCGCCGAACTGGTCGAAGCCGCTCTCGGCCAGCGCGTCGAGCAGCGCGCGCTTGTCGGCGAAGTGGCGCCGGGGCGCCGCGTGGCTGACGCCGACCTCGCGGGCCAGCTCCCGCAGCGACAGGTCCCGGGCGCCGCCGGCCTCGAGGGCCTGCTCGCCGGCGCGCAGCAGCGCCTCGCGGAGGTTGCCGTGGTGGTAGGGGCGCGCCGCCGTCGTCACGCCCGAGAGGCTACCGGCTGGAGTTGACGGTGACAGCATTGTTGTCGTTGACACCTTTGTCGGCAGCGACTACATTGCGCGGCATGCCCTCCTCCAAGTGGACCGCCGCCGACCTGCCGGACCTCACCGGCCGCACCGTCGTCGTCACGGGCGCCTCCAGCGGCCTCGGCACCA
Source organism: Baekduia sp. (assembly GCA_033855515.1). Classification (GTDB taxonomy): domain Bacteria; phylum Actinomycetota; class Thermoleophilia; order Solirubrobacterales; family Solirubrobacteraceae; genus Baekduia. The sequence continues at coordinate 6,720 of JAWVGD010000018.1, read as the reverse complement.
TCACCGCGCGCGAGCTCGCCCGCGCCGGCGCTCGCGTCATCCTCGCCGTCCGCGACGTCGCCAAGGGCGAGCGCGTCGCCGAGACCATCACCGGCGATCGCGAGGTCCGCGCGCTGGACCTCGCCGATCTGTCGTCGGTCCGCGCGTTCGCCGAGGGCTGGACCGGCGATCTGGACGTCCTCATCAACAACGCCGGGATCATGGCGGTGCCGCAGGGCAAGACGGTGGATGGCTTCGAGTCGCAGTTCGGCACGAACCACCTCGGCCACTTCGCGCTCACCAACCTCCTCCTGCCGCACATCGCCGACCGCGTCGTGACCGTCTCCTCGGGCGCGCACCGCATCGGCAAGATGCACATCGACGACCTCAACTGGGAACAGCGCAAGTACGACCGCTGGCGCGTCTACGGCCAGAGCAAGTTGTCCAACCTCCTCTTCACGATGGAGCTGCAGCGCCGCCTGGACGCCGCCGGCAGCCCGGTCCGTGCGCTGGCGGCCCATCCCGGCTATGCCAGCACGCACCTGCAGAGCCACACCGGCAGCCGCCTCAACCACGTGGTGATGGGGATCGGCAACCGCGTGCTCGCGCAGTCCGACGCGATGGGGGCGCTGCCAACGCTGTTCGCCGCCACCCAGGACCTGCCGGGCAACACGTTCGTCGGCCCCGACGGCTTCGCCGAGCAGCGCGGCCATCCGACGATCGTCGGCCGCTCGAAGGCCGCCCAGAACGCCGAGGACGCCCGCCGGCTGTGGGAGCGCTCGGAGGAGCTGACCGGCGTGAGCACGCCGGCGCTGGGCGCCCCGGCCTAGCGGCCGGAGGCCTACAACAACGAGGACTGCTCGCCGGGCGCCGGCGGGCGGCCCCCGCCGACGGTCAGCGCGGCGAGCTCCTCGGCGAGCGTCGGCGTGGCCCGCGGCTCCCGCTCGTCGGGGGCGTCCTCATCGAGGACGCCGGCGTCGGCGGCCTCGGTCTCGCCGGTCGTGACGCCCGCGTCGGCGTCGGCGGACGCCTCAGCCTGCGCCTCGAGGGCCGCGCGCTCGTCCAGCTCGAGGACGTCGAGCCGCTCGGCGACGATCGTGCAGCGGGCCAGGTCGACCAGGTGGCGATGGTGCGTGAGGACGATGACCTGCGTCTGGCCGGCGAGGTCGGCGAGCGCGTCCAGGATGCGCATCGCGCGGTCGTCGTCGGACTCGAGCAGCACGTCGTCGAACAGCACGGGCACCGGCCCGGAAGCGGCGACGTGGCGCTCGATCGCCGCGAGGCGCAGGGCGAGGAACAGCTGCTCGCGCGTGCCGTCGCTGAGCTCCTCGACACGGCGCCGCGCGCCGTCGCGGGTCACGGCGACCAGCACGTGTTCGTCGTGCTCGTCGAGCTCGGTCTTGAGCTGGGCGAAGCGCTCGCAGGTCAGCGCGGGGAAGAGGACGTTGGCGCGCGCGAGCAGCGGGCCCTCGTGGTCGCTGCGGTAGCGCTCGATCGCGTCGCGCAGCAGCTTCTGGGCGAGGCGGGCGCGGGCGTAGCGCTCGGCGGTCTCGCGGACCTGCGCCAGCAACGTCGCCGACGCCTGACGCGCCACGGCGGCGTCCTCGGAGCGCTCCAGCGCGGCGAGCTCGTCGCGGGCCCGCAGCAGCGCCTCACCGGCCTGGTCGCGCGCGTCGCGCCGCTCGCCGGCCAGCGCGTCGAGCGCCTCGGCCCGCGCGGGGGCCGCGTCGGCGTCGAGCTCGGCGACCGCGGCGGCCACCTCGTCGGCGGGTGCGCCGCCGGCGCGCGCGAGGTCGCCGTCGAGCTGCAGGATCTCGGCCCGCAGCGCCTCGGCCTGAGCGCTGACCTGCTCGCAGCGCACGAGGGCGGCGTCGTCGCCGGCGCCGGCGGCGGCACGCAGCGCCGCCAGCTGCTCCTCGGCCTCGGCGGCGATCGCGCCGGCCTCGGCCTGCTCGGCTTCCAGCGTCGTCAGCTCGGCAGCGAGCGCATCGCGTTCGGCGGCGGCCGCGCGGGCCTCCGTCGCGCGCTTGTGCAGGACCGAGACCGCGGTCGCGGCCGGCTGGCCGGCGAGGTCGGGTGCGGCTGCGCGCAGCAGGTCGGCGACGGTCGACGTGAAGGCGGCGCGGCGCGCGTCGATGGCCTCCAGCTCGCCGGTCACGCGGGCGTGCTCGTCCTGGAGCTGGGCGGCCTGGGCGAGCCGGCGCAACGCCCCGAGCGCGTCATCGGGCGCGAGCGTCGCGGCGAGGCCGCACCCGTCGCGCAGCCCGGTCCAGTCGGCCTCCCAGCGAGCCGCGGCGGCCTCGGCGTGCGCCAGCGCCGCCTCGGCGTCGTCGGCCTCGGCGGCAGTGCGGCCGACGGTCTCGGCCGCACGGTCGTGGCGGTCGGCCTCGGCGCGCAGCGTCTCGGCGCGCGCGTCGGCCAGCTCCAGCAGCGTGGCCAGCGGCACGCGGCCGGCGGGGGCCGCCGCGCCAGAGGCGGTCAGCGCGCCACGCAGCGCGTCGGCGTGCTGGTCGCGCACGGCCTCGGCGCCCGCCAGGCGCTCGGCCGCATCCTCGGCGTCGGCGAGATGCCCGAGCGCGGTCTCACGCGCGGCGAGCCAGGCCGCCGCGCCCTCCGGCTCAGGGGCGACCGGGCCCGTCTCGGCCCACACCGTCTGCCACGCCTCGGCAGCCTGCGCGACCGTCGTCTCGTGGCGCTCGCGGCGCAACGACAGCTCGTCGGCGTCGTGGCTCAGCACGGAGAGCTCGCGCTCCAGGTCGGCCAGCCGGGCGACCTCCTCGGCGTGCGCCAGGCGGGCGTCGGCGGTCGCGTCGGCGTCGGCGGTCGTACCCTCGACCGCCTCGGCCAGGGCGTGCGCCTCGGCTTCGGTCCGGTCGGTCGGCTCCAGGAGCTCGGTCCGCGCGGCCGCCCAAGCCGCCGCCCGCCGGGCTCGCGCCGCCGCCAGCGCGGCGGCTTCGGGAACCCGCGCGTCGACGACGAGCTGATCGCGCTGGTGCTCCAGCGCGCGGACGCGATCCGCGATGGCCTCGCCTTCGGTCTCCAGCCCCGCGGCGGTCTGGGCGGCCTCGACGACCGCGCCGAGCACGCGGTCGGCGGTGGCGCCATCGGGCACCGGCAGGGCGGCCAGCGCCGCGGCGGACGCCGGGGCCGGCCGCATGCGGCCGACGGCCTGCGCAGCGGCGTCCAGCGCCCGCGCGCGCTCCGCGACCGCCCGGGCGATCAGCTCGTCGATCGCGCCCGCCGCGCGCGCGGCCCGCACGGTGGCCTGCAGCGGGCCGGGATCGGCGACGACGGCCCCGGCGTCCGTCGCGCCGGCGGCACGCTCGGCCGCGCGTGCCGTCTCGTCGCGTGCGTCGCGCGCGGCGACGACGGCCTGCTCGACGCCGGCGCGCGCCTGCAGACAGGCCTCGAGTCGGGCGCGGGCGTCCTCGTCGATCGCCAGCTCCCGCAGCGAGCGGTCGCCCAGCGCGGGCGCCAGGCTCATCAGCAGCTCCTCAAGCTGCGGAGCAAGCCGCGCCTGGAGGGCGGCCAGCTCGTCCCGCCGACCGGCGTCCTGCGCCACGACCGTGCGCGTCGCGTTCAGCGCCTCGAGCTCGTCGGCGAACGCCAGCAGGGCCTCGTCGACGGCCAGGGCCGCGTGGCGCTCGGTGCGCCGTGCGAGGTCCCGTGCCGCGGCCCGCGCCCGCGCCGCCGCCTCGTCGCGCCGGGCCTCGGCCGCCACCCGCCGCGCGGTCGCGTCGGCGCCGAGCACGACGACGTCGCCCAGCGCCTCGAGCTCGCGCAGGCGCGTGGCCCGCAACGCCGCGAGCGGCAGCGCGCCGCGCAGCCGCTCCAGCCGCTTGCGCTCGCGCTCGACCTCGTCGAGGGCGGCGCCTGCCTCGGCGTGCGCGGCCTCCAGGGCCTGCAGCTCCCGCGCCAGCTGCTCGAACTGCGGCGGCCGCAGGCCCGCATCGCGGAGCGTCCGCAGCGCCTCGCCGTGCGCGCTCAGCAGCACGTTGAGGCCCTTCTTGCGGCCCAGCGGCGTGAAGATCGCGTCGGCCTCGCCCTCCAGCCGGCGCAGCAGCGCGTGCAGACGGCTGGTGCCCGCCGCCGCGGCGAACAGCGACTCGCCCACCGCGCCGCGGCCCTCGAGCAGCTCGTGGCCGCCCTGCACGAGCGAGTCGTGCGTGATCTCGAACAGCCCGCGGTAGACGTCGCCGTTGAGGCCGCCGAGCGCCTGCTCGAGCGGCGCGGGGTCCAGCACCCCGCCGCGGGGATCCAGCAAGGTGTCCTTGCGGCCCTTGCGGCGCACGACCTCCAGCGGCGCGCCGTCGACCTCCAGCAGCGCGCCGACGCGCAGGTCGCTCCCCGCCCGCCCATGCAGATCCTGCGGACGTTCCTTGACGCCGAACAGCAGCGCGCTGACCGCGCGCCGCGTGGTCGACTTGCCGGCCTCGTTGCCGCCGAAGAGCACGTGCAGACGGCCGGCCGGGCCGAACGCGATGCGCCGGTCGTCGAAGTGGCCCCAGCGCTCCAGGTCCAGGCGCGCGATCCGGATCACGCCCCGCCTCCGTCGAGCAGCAGCGCGGGCAGCTCGCGCTCGATGTCGGCCAGCAGGTCCCGCACGGTCTCCGGCGCGGTCGGGTCCCAGTCCAGGCCTGCCGGCAGCTTGGCGGCCAGCGGCGCCAGCGCCTCGGCCAGCGCGGCGACCGCTGCGTCGTCGCCGGCCGCGGCGCCGACCGCGCGCTCCAGCTCGGCGAACACGTCGTCGGACGCCAGGTCGCCGCTGCGCTCCGCGCTCGTGCGCACGTCGACCTTCTCGACCCACGCGCCCTCGCCGGCCGCCTCGCCCGCGGCCGAGCGCACCTCCCACTCCAGCCGCTTGCGCTCGCGCACGAGCGCCGCGTGGGCGGCCGTGGCCCCGGTCACCCGCACGCGCGCGGCAAGCAGCCGCCCGTCGGCCGACGCGGCCGCGGCGCGCAGCGCGTCGGCCGTCGCGTTGACGACCTCGTCGACGTCGGCGAGCTCGGCGGCGTCGACCTCGCAGACCGCCCAGCGCACATGGTCGAGCACGTGGGCCTCCAGGACCGGCCGGCCGTCGGCGCCGAACGTCACGACCGTCGCGCCCTTGGGCCCCGTCTCGCGCACGTTGCGCCCCTGCAGGCAGCCGGGGAAGAGGACGGGCGGATCGGCATGCAGCAGCACGCGCTCGTGGACGTGGCCCAGGCCCCAGTAGTCGTAGCCGTGGGCGGCGAGACGGTCGACACGGCACGGCGCGTAGGGCGCATGGTCGAAGCGGCCGTCGGCGCTCGTGTGCAGCAGCCCGACGTTCACGAGCCCCGACACCGGCGCCGGGTAGGCCGCCGAGAGGTCCTCGAGGACCGCCTGGGTGGCATAGCCTTGCCCGTGGACCGCCAGCCCCAGATCCTCGAACACGACCGACCCCGGCGCGTCGGCGGGCAGGACGTGCACGGTCTCGGGCAGCCGCAGTGACTTGGTGATCCGGCTCGACGCGTCGTGGTTGCCGGTGACCATCACGATCGGGATGCCGGCCTCGGCCAGCCGCTGCGCCTCGCGTACGAAGTGCGCGCCGGTGGCGTAGTCGTGCCAGTCGCCGTCGTAGAGGTCGCCCGCGATGAGCAGCGCGTCGGCGTGCTCGGCGATCGTCAGGTCCACCAGGTTGCGCAGCGCGACCCGCGTCGCCAGCCGCAGCTCGCCGACGGGGGCGGTGTCGTAGGCGGCCAGCCCGTGCATCGGGCTGTCGAGGTGGATGTCGGCGGCGTGGACGAGCTTCATCGGGGATCGACCAGTGTGCGGGGGGCGACGGACGGACGCGCCCGGGGGTCGCCTACGCTGGTCGCAGATGCGACCGACGCTCACCGGCATCGAGCAGGTCCTGGCCGATGCGGGCGGGGTCCAGGCCCCGCGCGAGCACGTCGGACTGCTGCGGACGTTGCTGGGCAAGGAGTTGCAGCACGGCGCCGGCGAGCTCGCGCTGGCCCGCTCCGGATACGAGCATCCGGTGGTCGTCGGCGTCGCTGCGACCGACGGCGGCCTGCTCGCCGTCGCACCCGTCGCGCCGGGCCTGCGCGCGGACCCCGACACCGTCGAGGAGCGTGCCTGGCTGCTCGCGGCCGCGCTGCTCGGCGCGCTCGTGGACGCGTCCAGCGCCGGGGAGCTCACCGCCGGCAGCTTCGACGGGCACCTCGCATTGCACCTCACCGCCGCCGACTGCGACGCCGAGCTCGTCCCGCTCGCGTTCGAGGATCAGGTCGCGCCCGTCGACCGCCTCCGCGCCCGGGCGCTGGCGCTGCCCGCGGCCGTCCTGGACGACGTCGACGACCTCCGCCCGCCCATCGGCCCGGCCCACCCGCTGCGGGTCGCGCTGGAGCTGGCGCGCCTCGGCGGCCGGCCTGCCGACCCGGCCGCCGCGGCCGAGCACGAGGACGCCGTGCTCGCCGTGCTCGAGGCGGCGCAGGGCGCCGGCGCGGCCGTCTCACGTCCGCACGATGACCCGGTGCCGTCGCGTCGCGTGGCCCGCCGGATCCTCCAGCGCCTCGACGGCATGGGCAAGTGGGGCGGCTACCACACCGAGTTCAGCCACCTCGCGCGCGGCTTCGCGGGAAACGACCGCGCGCTGGCCGAGGAGGTGGGTGAAGCGCTGCTGCTCTCAGGGTTGCTGGCCGAGAAGCCGAGCGTCGGGCAGCGTCACGTCTTCCTCAACCCGCGACGCGCCGGAGACATCCGCGCGCTCATCGAGCG
>JAWVGD010000017.1:0-9044 GCA_033855515.1 Baekduia sp. | reverse complement strand
GCGGCGCCCATCATCCCGGCGCCCAACACCACCACCTTGGTCGGGACGAAGCGCTCGCTGCCCTCCGGCCGCCCGCGATCCCCGTTGACCTGCTGCAGGTCGAAGAAGAACGCCTGGATCATGTTCTTGGCGACCTGGCCGGTCGCCAGGTCGGTGAAGTACCGGCCCTCGATCTCGATCGCGGTGTCGAAGTCGACCTGCGCGCCCTCGACGGCCGCGGCCATGATGTGGTGCGGGGCGGGGTAGTTGGCGCCCTTGAGCTGCTTGCGCAGGTTGGCCGGGAAGGCCGGGAGGTTCTGCGCGAGCTTGGGGTTCGACGGCGTGCCGCCGGGGATCTTGTAGCCCTTGACGTCCCAGGGCTGCACGGCCTCCGGGTTGGCTTCGATCCACCGCTTGGCGGCCGGGACCAGCTCGTCGCGCGTGGCGACGAGCTCGCCCACCAGGCCCATCTCCAGCGCCTTGGCCGGGCGGATCTCCTGGCCCTGGAGCAGGAGCTGCATCATCGCGTCGACGATGCCGAACATGCGCACCGTGCGCACGACGCCGCCGCCACCGGGCAACAGCCCCAACTTGACCTCGGGGAAGCCGAGCTTGGCCTTCGGGTCGTCGACGATGACGCGGTGGTGGGCGGCCAGCGCGATCTCCAGCCCGCCGCCCAGGGCGGCGCCGTTGATCGCGGCGACGACGGGCTTGCCCAGCGTCTCCAGGCGGCGCAGCTGCGCCTTGACCTCGCGGATGCCGGCGGCGAACTCCGCCGACTGCTCGGGCGTGACGCGCTTGAGGTCGTTGAGGTCGCCGCCGGCGAAGAACGTCTTCTTGGCCGAGGTGAGGACGACGCCCTTGATGCCGTCCTTCTCGGCCTCCAGGCGCTGCACCGTCGCCCCCATGGACGCGATGTAGGCCGCGTTCATGGTGTTGGCGGACTGGTTGGGATCGTCGAGCGTGAGGACGACGATCCCGTCATCGCCCTTGTCGTAGCGGATGGTGGTCGACTCGGCCATGGCTTAGACGGCCTCCACGACGGTCGCGATGCCCATGCCGCCGCCGACGCAGAGCGTGCAGAGGCCGTACCGGCCGCCGGTGCGGTGCAGCTCCTCGACGATCGTCCCGAGGATCATGCCGCCGGTCGCGCCGAGCGGGTGGCCCATGGCGATCGCGCCGCCGTTGACGTTGACCTTCTCCATGTCCAGGCCCATGTCGCGCACGAAGCGCAGGACGACGGCCGCGAAGGCCTCGTTGATCTCGACGAGGTCGAGCTGGTCGGCGGTGATGCCGGCCTTGGCCAGCGCCTTCTTGGAGGCGGGCGCGGGGCCCGTGAGCATGATGGTGGGGTCGGCGCCCGAGACCGCGGTGGCGAGGATGCGGGCGCGCGGCGTGAGGCCCAGCGCGCTGCCGGTCTCCTCGTTGCCGATCGCCACGAGCGAGGCGCCGTCCACGATGCCCGAGGAGTTGCCCGGCGTGTGGACGTGGTCGATCTTCTCGACCCAGTGGTACTTCTGCAGCGCGACGGCGTCGAAGCCGCCCATCTCGCCCATCGCGGCGAACGACGGCTTGAGCTTGGCGAGCGTCTCGACGGTCGTGCCGGCGCGGATGAACTCGTCGCGGTCCAGGACCACGTTCTCGTTGAGGTCCTTGACCGCGATCACCGCGCTGTCGAAGCGACCCTCGGCCTGCGCGGCGGCGGCGCGCGCCTGCGAGCGGGCGGCGTACGCGTCGACGTCGTCGCGGCTGAACTCCTCGACCGTGGCGATCAGGTCGGCGCCGACGCCCTGCGGGATGAACGACGTGTCGTAGTTCGTCTCGGGATCCATCGCCCACGCGCCGCCGTCGGAGCCCATCGGGACGCGCGACATCGACTCGACGCCGCCGGCGAAGACGAGGTCCTCCCAGCCGGAGGCGACCTTCTGCGCAGCGATGTTCACGGCCTCCAGGCCCGACGCGCAGAAGCGGTTGAGCTGCACGCCCGCGACGGTGTCGGGCAGCCCCGCCTTGATCGCGGCCGTCTTGGCGATGTCGGCGCCCTGGTCGCCCACCGGCGAGACGCAGCCCAGGACGACGTCGTCGACGCGGTTGGGGTCGAGGCGCTCGTTGCGGATGAGCATCTCGTGCATCAGGCCGACCACGAGGTCGACCGGCTTGGTGCCGTGCAGCGAGCCGTTGTGCTTGCCCTTGCCGCGCGGCGTTCGGATGGCGTCGAAGACCAGTGCCTCGGTGGCTGCCATGTCGGGACTCCCTCTAGGTCAGAACGGACCGGCGGGACGGTATCAGACAAACATTCATTCGCGAACGCAAGATTGATAGGGTCAGGGAGGTCCATGGCCGCATCTGTCCCACAGACCACCGGCACCGCGCGCCGCAGCCAGGCCGAGCGCAGCTCCGCGACGCGCGAGGCGCTGCTGAACGCCACCCTGCTCTGCCTGGTCGAGGACGGCTACGCCAACACGACGACCGCGCGCGTGGCCGAGCGCGCGGGCGTCTCGCGGGGCGCCCACCTCCATCACTTCCAGACGCGCAGCGCGCTGGTGGCGGCCGCGATCGAGCATCTGGCGCGCCGCCGGCGCGACGAGCTGCTGGCCGCGCTCGAGGACCTGCCCACCGGCCCCGAGCGCGTCGCCGAGGGGCTGGACCTCCTGTGGTCCAACTACGCCAACCCGCTGTTCCAAGGGGCGCTGGACCTGTGGTCGGCGGCGCGCACCGACCCCGAGCTGCGCCCGCACCTGGTCACCGTCGAGCGCGAGCTGGACCGCCAGACGCTGGCGCTCGCCCGCCGGCTCTTCCCCGATGCCGCGACGCGGCCGGACTTCGAGCGGCTGATCGAGCTGTCGGTCGCCACGATCCGGGGCCTGACGCTCCTGGACACGCTGCACCCCGACGGCGACCGCGCCCGCAAGCAGTGGCCGTTCTGCCGCGAGCGGCTCGCGGCCCTCTTCGAGCACTCGGGCTGAGCGTGGCGGGGGGCGGGTAGGCGTAGACGGTGCCCACCTCCACCCCGCGCCCCACGCCCGATCCCCACGTGCTCGTGCTGTTCGGCGCGCGCGGCGACCTCGCCAAGCGCAAGCTCCTGCCGGGCCTGTTCCGGCTGGCGACGGCCGGGCTGATGCCCGGCGAGTTCCGGATCATCGGCTCCGGGCGCCACGCGCCCGAGGGCTCCTTCGCCGACGAGGTGCACGCCGCGCTGGAGGAGCACGCGGGCGACGACCTGACCACCGAGGCGTGGGAGGCGTTCGCGCCGCGGCTGTCGTTCGTCGCGTCGTCGGCCGACGACGGCGCCGGCCTCGCCGAGGCCGTCGGTGCCGCGCGCGCCGAGCTCGGCGACGTCTCGCGAACGTTGTTGTACTTGTCGATCCCGCCGTCGGCGATGCAGCCGATGGTCGGCATGCTCGCCGAGACGGGCCTGTCGGGCGGCCGCGCGCGCATCGTGATGGAGAAGCCGTTCGGCCACGACCTCGAGTCGGCCGAGGCGCTCAACGCCGCGCTGCACGCGCACGTCGAGGAGGACGCGATCTTCCGGATCGACCACTTCCTCGGCAAGGAGGCGGCACAGGACATCCTCGCGCTGCGCTTCGCCAACGGCCTGTTCGAGCCGATCTGGAACCGCCGCCACATCGCGGCGGTGCAGGTCGACGTCCCCGAGGAGCTCGGGCTGGAGGGGCGCGCGTCGTTCTACGAGGAGACGGGCGCGTTCCGCGACATGGTGGTGACGCACCTGAGCCAGATCCTCGGCTTCGTCGCGATGGAGCGGCCGGCGAGCCTCGACGCGCGCCACCTCCACGACGCCAAGGCGGCGGTGTTCGCCGACCTGCAGCCGTTCGCACCCGACGCGACGGTCTACGGGCAGTTCGGGGGCTACCGCGACGAGGACGGCGTCGCGCCCGACTCCACCACCGAGACGTTCGCCGCGCTGCGGGTCGCGATCGACAGCGAGCGCTGGCGTGGCGTCCCGTTCCAGTTGCGCACCGGCAAGGCGATGGCGGCCACACGGCGCACGGTCACGATCACGCTGCGCGAGCCCGAGCACCCGATCTTCGACCCGGGCGACGACGGCGGGCGCCGGCCCAACGAGCTCGTCTTCGAGCTCACCGACGACCCGCAGATCACCGTCGCCCTGCGCGTCAAGGTCCCCGGCCCGACGTCACAGATCACCGGAGCGCCGCTGACGCTCGACGTCGAGCGGGCGCTCGGCGACCACGGGCTGGAGGCCTACGAGCGCCTGCTGCACGACGTGATGCTCGGCGACCACCTGCTCTTCACCCGCGCCGACGAGGTCGAGCGGCTCTGGGCCTGCGCCGCGCCGCTGCTCGAGGATCCGCCGCAGCCGCTGCCCTATCCCAAGGGCTCGTGGGGGCCCGACGCGGTCGCCGCGCTCGCGGCGCCGATCGGCTGGCGGCTGCCCGAGGAGGGCAGCTCGTAGCTCCCGACGCCGACGCCGGGGTCGCGCCGGCGCGCCGGGACCGCGAGGCCCACGATCGCGCCGGCCAGCGCCAGGGCCGCCGACGCGCCGATGGCCGGGCCGAACCCATCGCTGAACGTCTGCGCGGTGGCGTAGCCGCCGGCGCCCGCGAAGACGGCGACCGCGATCGCGATGCCGAACACGCCCCCGAGCTCGCGCAGCGTGCTGTTGATGCCGGCGGCCTTGCCGATCGCCTCGGGCGCCGCCGCGCCGACGCCCGCGCTCTGCGCCGCGACGATCGCCATCGACACGCCGCAGCCGGCGACCATCAGCGCCGGGACCAGCCGGCCGTAGGCCATGCCCGGGTCGGCGATGACCGCGATCCACGCCATCCCGGCCCCCTGCAGCGTCAGGCCGGCCACGAGCAGCGGGCGCTCGCCGACGCGGTCGATCAGCGCGCCCGCCACCGGCGCCACGAAGAACAGCGTCGCCGTCCACGGCAGGAGGCGCAGCCCGGCGCCCAGCGGCCCGTAGCCCAGCCCGCTCTGCAGGAACTGGGCGAGGAAGAAGACCGCGGCGAACAGCGACGCGACCGTCAGGAAGGTCGCCCCGTTGGCGGCCGAGAACCCGCGGGAGCGAAACAGCGACAGCGGCAGCATCGGGCTCGGCGCCCGCGCCTCCCAGAGCACGAAGGCGATCAGCAGGACCAAGCCGGCGGCGAGCGATCCGACGACCTCGAGGCTGCCCCAGCCGGCCCCGTTGCCGCGCACCAGGCCCCACACGATCCCGACCGCGGCACCGGTGACCAGGCCCAGACCGCGGGGATCCAGCGCCTCGTCGCGGCCGCGGCTCTCGGGGATCCGCGCAAGGATGAGCGGCACCGTCAGCAGCCCGATCGGGACGTTGATCCAGAAGATCCACTGCCACGCCACGCCCTGGGCGATGGCGCCGCCGACGACCGGGCCGCTGGCGACGGCCAGGCCGGTCAGGCCCTGCAGCGCACCCATGGCCGATCCGCGCCGCTCGGGCGGGAACGCCGCGCCGACGAGCGCGAGGCCCAGCGGCATGACGAACGCCGCCCCGGCGCCCTGCACGGTGCGCGCCGCGATGAGCGCGCCGGCGCTCGTGGCCAGCCCGCAGGCGGCCGAGGCGAGCGCGAAGAGCAACAGGCCGGCGGCGAACAGCCGGCGGCGGCCGAAGCGGTCGCCGAGCGCCGAGGCGCTCATGAGCAGCACGGCGAAGCTCAAGTTGTAGCTGTTGACGGTCCACTCCAGCTGCTCGACGCTCGCGCCGAGGTCGAGCCGGATGGTGGTCAGCGCGGTGGAGACGACCAGCGTGTCGAGCGCGACCATGAACGAGGCGACCGCGGCCAGGCCGAGGACCCAGCGGCGGGTGGTGTCTGCGGAGATCATGGCCGGTTGGACCCGAGCCGCACGCAGATCTCATCGATGAGTTCGCCGCCCCGCGGGGGTCCAACCTCCCATGACGACCCACACCGCGCCGGCACCCGACGAGCATGCGCTGGTGGCGGCGGCGCAGTCCGGCGACGAGCGCGCGTTCCGCGCCCTCGTCGAGCCGTACGCCCGCGCCCTGGAAGTCCACTGCTACCGGATGCTCGGCTCGGCGCACGACGCCGAGGACGTCGCGCAGGAGACGCTGTTGCGGGCGTGGCGCGCCCTGGACCGCTTCCAGCGGCGGGCGTCGGTGCAGACGTGGCTCTACCGGATCGCGACCAACGCCTGCCTGGACGAGCTGGAGCGGCGGCCGCGGCGGCCCGCCCCCGTCGATCCGTACCCGGACGAGTGGCGCGCCGACGCCGTGGCGCCGGTCGCCGATCCGGCCGCGCGATACGCGCTGCGCGAAGGCATGGAGCTCGCGTTCCTGACCGCGATCCAGCGCCTCCCGGGTCGCCAGCGCGCCGTGCTGATCCTGCGCGACGTGCTGGGCTGGACGGGCGCGGAGACCGCCGAGCTGCTGCAGACGACGGTCGCGGCGGTCAACAGCGCGCTGCAACGGGCGCGGGCGACGATCGAGGCCGAGGCCCCGGCGCGGTCGGCGGTCCCGGGCCGGGCGACCGAGCGGAGCCTGCTGCGCCGGTACGTGGAGGCGTGGGAGCACGCCGACATGGAGGCCTTGGTCACGTTGCTGCGCGAGGACGCGGTGCTGACGATGCCGCCGGAGCCGTCGGTGACGGGCGCCGCGGCGATCGTCGCGTTCTTCACGCGCGCCGGCGGCTGCGCCGTTCACGTGCCGGAGGCGAGCTGGGTCAACGGCCGGCCGGCGGTGGTGCTGCGCGAGCGCCGGGGCGACGGGAGCCTGCAGCCGCACCGGCTGCTGGTCCTCGACGTCGAGGGCGACGGGCCGTCGGCGCGGATCGCGGCGCTGCACGCCTTCCGCGATCCGGCGGACCGCCGCCCCACGACCGCGGAGGATCGAGGGGCGGCCGCCTGAGCACCGCGGCGCCCGGCGGAAGGCCCAGGCGCGCCGGCGAGGACGCCGACGCCGTTGTCGCTCGTCGTGCGATCAGCGCAGGGTCGCGCGGCGGGCGCGCTGCACCGCGGCGCCGACGAGGAACGCGACCCCGGCCACGGCGAAGGTCAGCGGCGGAGCGGTCGACCCGGCCACCGCGCCCGCCAGGGCCGAGCCGATCGCGATGCCGCCGGTGATCGCCGACGTCTCCCACGTGAAGGCCTCGGTCAGCGCGCCCGCGGGAGCGACGTCGGCCATGAGCGCGTAGAGGACCCCGAACAGCGGCGCCACCGCGGCACCCGCGAGGACCAGCCCGGCGCCGAGCGGCCAGAGCCCCGGCAGCGCCGCGCACGCGCTGCTCCCGACACCCAGCGCGGCCAGCAGCCACAGCATCGAGCCCACCTGGTCATGTGCGCCGCGCCGCGCCCAGAGCAGGCCGCCGGCGAAGCTCCCTCCGCCCCAGAGCGCGAACAGGACCCCGGCGGAGCCGGTCGCGTGGTGCTCGTCGGCGACGGTGACGATCCCGAGCTCGGTCGCGCCGAAGGCGACGCCCATGAGCCCGGCGATGACCAGCAGTGTCCGGACGCCGGGCGACGCCAGCGCCCCGGCAGGCCGCGCCTCGCGGCCGGCGTCCGCGGCGGCCGGCTCGGCGCCGCCGAAGCGCACGGTCTCGGGCAGCAACGCGAAGAGCGCCGCGGTCGTGCCCAGCAGGACGCCCGTCAGCGCCAGGGCGGCGGCCGCGCCGACCAGGGACGCGACCGCGACGAGCAGCAGCGGGCCGGCCATGAAGGCGAGCTCCTGCAGCGACGCGTCGAGCGTCACGAGCGACGAGAAGCTCGCGCCGTCCATCATGCGCCGCCACAGCACGCGGACGCAGGAGCCGACCGGCGGCTGCGTGATCCCCAGCACCGCGGCGAGGACGAGGAAGGCGACGGCGGGCGCGCCGCGCGGCAGCAGCGCGAAGGCCACCGCGCCGGCGGTCACGGCACCGGCGGACAGCGTGAGCACCGGCGCCTGGCCGATGCGGTCGATCGCGCGACCGAGGATCGGCGAGCCGACGGCCATGCCCAGCGCGCACGCGCCGCTGCACGCGCCGGCCAGGAGGTAGGAGTGGCCCAGGTGGCGGACTTGGAGGACGAGCAGGAGGCCGATCGCGCCCAGCGGGACGCGGGCCAGCAGCGCGAGCGACAGCGTGCGCAGCACGCCGGGGGCGCGGACGAGGGTGGCGGCCGACACCGATGCGGTCCTAGCCGGCCACGGCCGCCACGAGGGGGGCGAGCTGCGCGGCCATGGCGGCGCGATCGAACGCCCCGTCGGCGACGAGATGGTGGCTGATGAGCCCGTCGACGGCGGCGCCGAGGAGGCGGGCGTCGGCGGACGTGGAGGCGGCGCCCACGTTGCGCAGGACGGACGCGAAGAACTCGGCGTAGGCGTCGATCCAGCGGCGGGCGACCGGACGCAGCTCAGGCCGGCGCAGCGCCTCGACCCAGAGGGCGTAGTCGACGACGGCGTGCTCCCGGCGCGCGGTGCACGCGTCCTGGACCATGCCGGCGAGCTCATCGGCGAGCGTGTCCTGCGTCCACGCGCGGGAGGCCTCGCGCACCGTGTCGAGGTGCCGCAGGTCGCGCTCGGCGGCGTGCTCCAGCGCGGCGCAGACGATGTCCTCCTTGGACGCGAACCAGTAGGTCGTTGCGGCAACCGGCAGGCCGGCTTCGGTCGCGACCAGGCGATGGGTCAGGCCGTCGGGGCCTACGCGGGAGATGACCGCGAGCGCGGCCTCGGTGATCAGCGTGCGGCGCGCCTCCCCGCGCGGCGGGCGTGTGGCGGCGGTCGGCGCGGCGGAGGCCATCGGAACAACTGTACCGCTATCGGTACAGCTGTCTCAATGGCCGGGCGCAGCTCCGCTCCGGCGCGGCAGGCCCGCGTCGCCGCCGGGCGCGGTCAGGCGTCGACGGCCGGGGCTTCGGCGTGCGCCGCGGCGGCCGAGCAGTCGAACACGTGGCCGGAGGTGGCCTGCTGCAACAGGCGGTAGAGGACCTCGCGCTGATGGGCGTCGAGCGCGCCGAGGATGTCGTCCTCGGCCTCCGCAAGCGCACGCTCGGCCTCGGCGAGTCGCTGGCCGCCGGCGTCGGTGAGCTCCACGAGAAGGCGCCGGCGATCGTCCGGCGCGCGGCGACGGGTGACC
>JAWVGD010000016.1:0-11739 GCA_033855515.1 Baekduia sp. | reverse complement strand
CCCGCGCGCGCAGGTCGCCCTCCGGGACCCCCGGCTCGACGTGGACGACGACGTCGCTTCCGGGCAGCGTGCGGCGCACCGCCTCCTCGATCGAGTCGGCGACCGCATGGCCCTCGCCGAGCGCGGCATCGGGCGGGACCGCGACCGTGGCCTCGACGAAGTGCTGGCCGGCGGCGGCCCGCACGCGCAGCCGGCGCAGCTCGATCGTCGGCTCGGCGACCGCGATCGCGTCGAGGGCCTGGGCCTGGGCCTCCTCGGGCGTGGCGTCCATCAGGACGTCGACGTTGCGGCGCATCAGGCGGACGGCGGCGATCACGACGAGCACCGCGACGGCGACGGCGGCCAGCGAGTCGGCCTCCGGCGTGCCGGCCCGCGCGAGCACGAGGCCGATGAGCACCGCGATCGTGCCGACCATGTCGGAGGCGAAGTGCAGGGCGTTGGAGGCCAGCGCCGGGCTGCGGTGGCGCTCGGCGGCGCGGTGCGACACGACGGCGCGCGTGAGGTCGACCATCAGGACCACGCCGAGCACGGCGAAGGTCCACCACTGCGGATCCAGCTCGCTCCCCGAGCCGCCGATCAGCCGCACCGCGGCCTGGCCGGCGATGAAGATGCTGGCGAGGACCAGGAAGCCGCCCTCGCCGAGCGCGGCCAGATGCTCGGCCTTGCCGTGGCCGTAGGGATGGTCGCGGTCGGGCGGGCGGACGGCGACGCGCAGCGCGAGGAACGTCAGCAGCGCAGCGACGAGGTCGGTGCCGGAGTGGACCGCCTCGGCGACCAGGCCGAGGCTGCCCGACAGCAGGCCCGCGATGAGCTTGATCGCGACCAGGAAGGCGGCCGCGACGACCGACAGCAGCGCCGACCGCAGGACGGTCGTGCCCGGGCTCGCGGGACCGCCGCCGGCGGGGCCGGGATCCGGGACCGGATCCTCGACGGTCGAGGCGGTCACGCTCAGTCCCCCAGCCGCGCGCGCAGCAGGGCGGCAGCGCGGCCGCGGTGGCTGATGGCGCCCTTCTCGGCCGGCGACAGCTCGGCCATCGTGCGGCCGGGCGGATCGGCGATCTCGTCGTCGGGCAGAAACGCCGGGTCGTAGCCGAAGCCGCCGTCGCCGCGCGGCTGCGCGGCCAGCGTGCCTGTGCAGCGCCCCTCGAACAACTCCTCGGTCCCGGCCTCGGGATCGACCAGCGCGATGACGCACACGTAGGCCAGCGGGCTGCCCGCGGGCGCGTCGCGCAGCAGCTTGTCGAGGTTGTCGGCGTCGCCGGCGTCCTCGCCCGCGAACCGCGCCGACCGGACGCCCGGGCGCCCGCCGAGCGCTGCGGATTCGATGCCGGAGTCGTCGGCGATCACGACGGCGCCGAGCGCCGCTGCGGCGGCGCGCGCCTTGCCCAGCGCGTTCTCGGCGAATGTCGTCCCCGTCTCGGGCGGCAGCTCGACCTCCGCCGGCAGCGCGACGACCTCGTGGGGCGCCAGGAGCGCGGCGAACTCCTCCGCCTTGTGGTCGTTGCGGGTGGCGAGCACGAGGCGCAACGGACCGGTCCTCATGCGGCGGCGGCCGCGCGGCCGGTCGCGATCGCCTCGTCCTGCGCGACGCGCAGGCGCTCGATCCCGGCCTCGGCCAGGCGCAGCAGCTCGTCGAGATGCGTGCGGCTCAGCGGCGTGTGCTCGGCGGTCGCCTGAACCTCCACAAGGCCGCCGTCGCCGGTCATGACGACGTTGGCGTCGACCTCGGCGGCGGAGTCCTCAGGGTAGTCGAGGTCCAGCAGCGGCATGCCGCCGACCACGCCGCAGGAGATCGCCGCGACGGAGCCGGTCAGCGGTGAGCGCGCGATCCGCTTCGAGGCGATGAGCGCGTCGCAGGCCAGGACGAGCGCGACATAGGCACCGGTGATCGAGGCGGTGCGCGTCCCGCCGTCGGCCTGCAGCACGTCGCAGTCGAGGTAGATCGAGTTCTCGCCCAGCGCCGCGAAGTCGACCACGCTGCGCAGCGAGCGGCCGATCAGGCGCTGGATCTCGATCGACCGCCCGTCCGGGCGGCCCTTGGTGGCGTCGCGCTGCTTGCGGTCGCCGGTCGAGGCGGGCAGCATCCCGTACTCGGCGGTGACCCAGCCGAGCCCGCTGTGCATCCGCCAGCGCGGGACGCCGGTCTGCGCCGAGGCGGTGCAGATGACGCGCGTCTCGCCCATGGAGATCAGCGCCGAGCCGGTCGCCGTGCGGATGAAGCCGGGCTCGATCGTCACGGGCCGGAGCGCGTCGGGCGCGCGGTCGTAGGAGCGCGTCATGGTCGCGGCCATGTGGCCACCGCCGGCGTCGTCGTCGCGGCGGGGACCAGCTCGACGGGCTCGACCTCGGTCAGGGGCATCTGCAGGAAGCGCGTGCCGAGCGCGCGGAACGCGTCGACGTCGCCCGTGCAGAGGAAGGAGTAGGTGCCCTCCTCGGTGCTGCGCGACGCCAGCCCGCGCGTGCGGAGTGCGTGCTCGGCCTGACGCGCCAGCGCGGCGCCCGAGGTCACGATCGTCACGCCACGGCCGAGCATCCGCTGGATCATCGGCCGCACGAGCGGATAGTGGGTGCAGCCGAGGATGACCGTGTCGACCTCGGCCTCGACGAGCGGTGCGCAGTAGGCGCGCACGACCGCCTCGAGCTCGCGGGTGAAGAGGTCGCCGCCGGGCGGGTCCTGGATGAGCGGGGCCAGCTCCGGGCAGGCGACGGCGACGACGTCGACATGCGGATCCACGGTGGCCACCGCACGCTCGTACGCGCCGCTGGCGACCGTGGCCCGCGTCGCCAGCAGGCCGATGCGGCCGCGGCGGGTGACCGCGACCGCCTGGGCCGCCTCGGGCGCCACGACGCCGATGACGTCGACGCCGAGCGTCGTCTCGAGCATCCGCTGCTGCAACGCGGGCAGGGCGGCGGCGGTCATCGAGTTGCACGCGACGACCAGCAGCTTGGCGCGCCGCGCGACGAGCTCCTCGGCGATGTCCATGCCGAAGCGCTCGAGCTCCTCCGGCGTCCGCTCGCCGTAGGGGAAGCGGGCGCTGTCGCCGAGGTAGACGAAGTCCTCCTGCGGGAGGGTCACGAGCAGCTCGTGGAGCACCGTCAGGCCGCCGACGCCGGAGTCGAAGACGGCGATGGGGCGGTCGCGGGGGTCGCGGGCGACGGGCACGCCGATCATCCTAGGCGCCCCGCCCGCCGCCGCACCGGCCAGACCGCTACTTGCCGCCGCCGATGCCGTCGATCGACTTCTTCAACTGATCGACCACGATCTTGCCGATGTCCTTGCCGCCGTTGTCGGCCTTCGCGGCCACGACAGCCGCCATGATCCCGGCGATGAGCAGGATCAGGCCGATGTACTCGACCGTCCCCTGCCCCGACTCGCCGGCGACCAGCGCGCGATGGGCCTTCTTGAGTTCGTACTGGATGGTTGCGTGGGCGCAACCCAGGGCGCGGTACATACGTCTCTTCTCCTGATGGGAGCGATGAACGGGATGAACCGCGATGCTGCGGGACGAGGTGTGACGGATCCACGCGCGGGTGTGCCGATCCTGCACGGCGCCCGTGTCGGAGGGCGTTGGTATGGTCCGCATCGGCGCCGCGACAGAGGCGCCTTCTTGTCATGAAGGGTCTTCCCCGCCGCAATCCACTTCGCCGGCGCCCCTCCGACCCGGTCCCGCAGGAGACGCAGGCGACGATCGTCGCGCCCGCCCAGGCGCCGCCGTCCGACCCGCTTCCCGCCGGCCTTGCTCCCGAGGACGTCGCCCCCACCCGGCCGAGCTTCCGCGACCGCGGACGGCTGCGGCGGCGCCTGCGATACCTGCGGCGCGTCCGTGAGCTCGGCTTCCGCGATCTCGGCGGGCTCGTCTTCGACCTCCACCGCTTCGCACGCCGCAACGACGAGCTCGTGCTCGGCAAGCTCGCGGCGCTGGAGGCGGTCGATCGCGAGCTGCGTGCGATCGAGCGCGTCCTCGACGAGCGTCGCGACATCATCGAGCTGCGCGAGCCGGGCGTCGCCGCCTGCCCGCGGTGCGGTGCGCTGCACGGCACCGACGCCAAGTTCTGCCCGCAGTGCGGCACCCAGTTCCGCGGCCCGCTGGCGATGGTCGAGGTCGGCGGCACCGAGGCGCCCCCCGCGATGGGCGTCGAGACCGCGGTCCCGGCGCCACACACGCCCGCCGGAACCCCACCGGCCGCCGAGCCGGTCAGCGCGACCGGCGCCGGCGCGACGCCCGTCTCGGGCGCCCTCAGCGGCGGCACGCCGGTCGCGCCGCCGGCGCCCGCGCCCGACACCCGCACCGCCCCGGAGACGACGCAGCAGTCCTCAGCAGATGGCCCGGCAGCGAGCAGCGTCGACCAGCCCACGCAGGCGCTCCCCGTCGTCACGCCCGAGCAGGCCGCCGAGGCGCACGCGCACGCCGACGCCGACGCCGACGGCGCGCCAGGCGCGACCGCGGTGACGAGCGGCGATCCTCTCGCGCCGCGCGACGGCCCGAGCGCGTGAGCGCCCCCGGCACGCCTCCGGGTCCGGCGCCGGTCCCGCTGCGCTGCCCGCGCTGCGGCGCCCACGTCGCCCCCGAGCAGGACTGGTGCCTGGAGTGCGGCGCCCCGGCCCGCACCCGCCTGGCGCCGACGCCCAACTGGCGTCTGCCGATCATCGCCCTGGCGACGATCGTGCTCATCGCCGGCCTCGCGCTGGCGGTCGCCTTCTCGACGCTCACCAGCGGCGATGGGACCGTCAGCGCGGCCACGAGCGCCCCGGCGCAGCCGAACGAGACGACCGGCGCCGCCTCGGTGCCGACCGCCCCGCCGCTGACGGCGACCGACCCGGCCGCCGCGGGCTCGTCTGCCACGCCGGCGAGCCCGTCCTCCTCGACGCCCTAGCGCGACCCACGAGCAGCGGCGCTGCAGGGAACGCGCTCCGCGGGGTACCCCGGCAGCGATGTCCGGCGTCGTGCCCACCGTCACCGCGGCGGCCTACGCGGCCGGCGCCGCGTGAAGCCGCCGGTAGCCGTCGGCGTACTCGTGCACGGGCAGCTCCGGCGCGCGCAACGGCCCGTCGTGGGCCAGCGCCTCGAGCGTGGCCACGAACCCGCCCGCCAGCGCGCCGAGGTCGTAGCCGCCTTCGAGCACCACGCCGATCGGGATCGCCAGCTCGTCGGCGAGCACCCGCACCGACGTCGCCATCGTCGCGTAGCCCGCATCGGTCACCCGGCAGTCGGCCAGCGGATCGTCGGCATGGGCGTCGTAGCCGGCGGAGATCAGCACGAGCTCGGGCGCGTAGCGCCGTGCCAGCGGCACCACGACGTGCTCGACCAACGAGCAGAACAGCTCGTCGCCCGAACCGGGCGGCACCGGCATGTTGATGGTCGTCCCGGCGCCCGCTCCGGCGCCCGTCTCGCCCGCCGCGCCCGTCCCCGGATACAGCGGCGACTGATGGATGGAGCAGAACAGCACCTGGTCGGTGCCGTAGAAGACGTCCTGGGTGCCGTTGCCGTGATGGACGTCCCAGTCGAGGATCAGCACCCGCTGCACGCCGTAGGCGTCGCGCGCGTGCCGCGCGGCCACCGCCACGTTGTTGAACAGGCAGAAGCCCATCGAGCGGCTGATCTCGGCGTGGTGACCGGGCGGCCGGTGCACCGACGCGCCGAGCCGTACCGCGGGGTGGCCGTCGCCCAGCAGCACGTCGACCAGCGCCGCCGCCCCGCCGGCGGCGTCGCAGGCCGCGTCCCACGAGCCCGGCGACACCACGGTGTCGGCGTCGATGGCGCCGCCGCCGCTGACGCAGAGCTCGTGGATCCCGTTGATCAGCCGCGCCGGGTGGACCGCCTCCAGCTGCGCCCGCGTGGCGGCCGGCGACTCCCGCGGCTCGAAGCCCAGCCAGTCGCGGGCGGCCAGCGCCTTCTCGATCGCGACGATGCGCGCAGGCTGCTCGGGATGCGGTCCCGGATCGTGCAGCAGCGAGGACGGATGGTGGAAGAGGACGGGGGCGGCCATCTCGCGCCTACGGTACCCACGCGGGCCGGGAGCCACGGGCCGCCCGGGCAGGTTCGTCGCTACGGTACGGCGCGTGCCGGCTGCCCCCTCCATCGTCGATGCGGAGGTCGCCGTCGTCGGAGCCGGGGCGGCGGGGCTGTACGCCGCGCTGACCGCGGCGCGGGCGGGCGCCCGCGTGGCGCTCGTCTCCGCCACCCCGCTCGCGCAGACCGCCAGCTACTGGGCCCAGGGCGGCCTGGCCGCGGCGCTCGCGCCGGAGGACTCGCCCGACCAGCACCGCCGCGACACCGAGATCGCCGGCCGCGGGGCGGTCCGTCGCAGCGCCGCGCAGCTGCTGTGCCGCGAGGCCCCCGGCGCGGTCGGCGAGCTGGAGGCCCTCGGCGTCCACTTCGACCGCGACGCCGACGGCGGCTTCGCGCTCGGCCTGGAGGGCGGCCACTCCCGGCGGCGCGTCGTCCACGCGGGCGGCAGCGCGACCGGCCGCCGCGTCGTGCGCCAGCTGAGCGCCGTCGTGGTCGAGGAGCCGCGCATCGAGATCCTCGAGCAGGCCCGCGCCGCCGCGCCGTGGACGGTCGACGGGCGCTGCGTCGGCGTCGTGCTGGAGGACGGGCGCGCCGTCCGCGCCCGCGCCACGATCCTCGCGACCGGCGGCGCCGCCGCCCTGTGGTCGCGCACGACCAACCCGCCCGGCTCGCTGGGCATCGGCCTGATGCTCGCCCGAGCCGCCGGCGCCGCGCTGGCCGACCTCGAGTTCGTCCAGTTCCACCCCACCGCGGTCACCGGCATCCCGGGCCGCGAGGGCTTCCTGGTCACCGAGGCGATCCGCGGCGAGGGCGCGACGCTGCTCGACGCGCGCCACGAGCGCTTTGTCGAGGAGCTCAAGCCGCGCGACGAGGTCTCGCGCGCGATCGCCGAGAAGATGACCGCCGAGGGCAGCGCCAACGTCTGGCTCGACATGCGCCACGTCGACGCCGTGCACTTCCCGAACGTCGTGGGCGCCCTGCGTGAGTCGGGCCTGGATCCCGCCAACGAGCTGATCCCCGTCTCCCCGGCCTCCCACTACTTCATGGGCGGCGTGGTGGCCGATCTCGACGGCGCCTCCAGCGTCCCCGGACTCTACGTCGTGGGCGAGACCGCCTGCACCGGGCTGCACGGCGCCAACCGCCTCGCCTCCAACTCGCTGACGGAGTGCTTCGTCCAGGGAAAGCGCGCCGCGCTCGCCGGCCTGAGCGAGCCGCGGCTGCCGGTCGCCCCTGCCGATCCGCCGGTCGCCGAGCCGCTGCAGCCCCCGTCGCAGGCCACGCGCGAGGCGCTCTGGCGCCACGCCGGGCTGACCCGCGACCACGACGGGCTGGCAGCGCTGGCCGAGGACCCGCATCCACTGGCGCGCCTGGTGGCCGCGTGCGGCATGCTCCGCCGGGAGAGCCGCGGCGCGCACTTCCGATCGGACTTCCCGACGACCCATCCCGCCCTGGACGGCCACCACGCCGTCGTCCACGGCGACGCGCCCCCCGCGTTCGAGCCCTGGACCTGACTCGGTCCTCGTGCTCGGCTGAACGCGGGCGCCCTCTTAACGCGAATTCAACAAACCGTGCGTTGGTGCTTCATGCGACCGGGGCACGATGCGCACGGTCGGGGGGAGGCCATGAAAGCCCATGGGTCAAGGGAGCGTCGCATGTACCAGTTCAGCAGGGCCATGTACCGGGAGCTCGCCAGGGACGTCGACACGTCCGTCCACGCGGACGCACACCACGAGGTGCTGCTGGCGTGCGAGCAGAACATCGAGCGCCTGGTCGGCGACCGGCACTACTTCGCCCGGCCCGCGCGGACGCTGTTCAACGACATCCGCCGCTACTTCCCGATGACCGCCCAGGCGCGCGCGTGGACCGTCGTGCAGCGCTACGTCATCTGCGCCGAGGAGTGGATGGACCGCCTCCCGCAGAACGGGATCGACGTCCACGGCCAGCCGCTGCAGTGCCGCGCCACCACGCGCCGAGGGACCGCCTGCCAGCGCATGCCCCTGGCCCACAACGGCTACTGCCCGTCGCATCAGCACCTCGCCGAGACCGAGGAGATCGACGTGCGCGAGGCCATCGCCGCCTGAGGAGGAGGCCGCGGCCCGCCGGCGGGCTCTCCTCACGGCGAGCCCGCCGGCCGCCGCATCGGTAGCGTCCCGCCGGCATGCTGCTGGGCGTCGATGTGGGCGGGACCTTCACCGACGCCGTCCTGGTCGACGGCGGGCGGCTGATCACGGCCAAGGCGCCGACGACGCCCGACGACCAGTCGCGCGGCGTGCTGGACGCCGTGCACGCCGCGCTCGCGACCGCCGGCCGGGAGGCGTCGGCGGTCGAGGTCTTCGCGCACGGGATGACCGTCGCGACCAATGCCCTGCTGGAGGGCGTGGGGGCGCGCACCGTCCTGTGCGCCACAGAAGGCTTCACCGACGTCGTCGAGCTGGGCCGCCAGGCGCGGCCGGAGCTCTACCGCCTGTGCGCCGCCCGGCCGGCGCCGCTGGTCCCCCCGTCGCGGCGCGTCGGCGTGCCAGAGCGCATGGCGCCCGACGGCGTCGTGCGCCCGCTGACGCCGGACGCCGCCGCCGCAGTCGCCGACGCGGTCGCCGCCCACGAGCCCGAGGCCGTCGCCGTCGTGCTCCTGCACGCCTACCGGCATCCCGAGCACGAGCGGCTGCTGGGCGAGGCCCTCCGCACCCGCCTGGGCGACGACGTCCACGTCTCCCTGTCGCACGAGGTCACCGCGACGTTCCGGGAGTTCGAGCGCGCGGCGACGACCGAGGTCGACGCCGCGCTGTCGCCACTCCTGCGCCGCTACCTGCGCCGCCTGGTCGCCGGCGCCGCCGACACCGGCCTCCCGGAGCCCTCGATCATGCAGTCCAGCGGCGGGCTGGCCGACGTCGAGCAGGCCGCGGGCCACGCGGCGCTGACGGTCCTGAGCGGCCCGGCGGGCGGCGCGGCCGCGGCTGCGCTGCTGAGCGCCCGCCTGAAGGAGCCCGACCTGTTGTGCTTCGACATGGGCGGCACGTCGTGCGACGTCTGCGTCGTCGAGGGCGGCCGCGTGCGCGCGTCGGCGGGCCGGGAGATCGGCGGGCGCCCGCTGGCCCTCCCGATGGTCGACATCCACACCGTCGGGGCGGGCGGCGGCTCGATCGCATGGCGCGACGCCGGCGGCGCGCTCCGCGTCGGGCCGCGCTCGGCGGGCGCCGACCCGGGACCGGCCTGCTACGGCCGCGGCGGCAGCGAGCCCACGGTCACCGACGCGAACGTCGTCCTCGGCCATCTCGACCCCCGGTGGCCGCTGGCCGGCGGGGTCGCGCTGGACGCCGAGGCCGCCCACGCCGCCGTCGGCCGCCTGGCCGAGGCGCTGGGCCTCGAGGACGCCCGCGCATGCGCCGACGGCATCGTCCGCGTCGCAAACACCGAGATGGTGCGCGCGCTGCGCGTCGTGACCGTCGAGCGCGGGATCGACCCGCGCCGCTTCGCGCTGCTGGCCTTCGGCGGCGCCGGACCGCTGCACGCCGCCGCGATCGCCGAGGAGCTCGGGATCACCCGCATCGTCGTCCCGCGCGCCGCGGGCGTGCTGAGCGCGCTGGGGCTGGCGGCCGCCGACCGCCGCCGCGACGTCGCCCACAGCGTCCTGCTGCGCGGCGACGGCCTGAACGACGACGCGCTGGCAGACCTGGCCGCCGGGGCCGACGAGGTCACCTGGGATGCGCGCTACGCCGGGCAGTCGCACGAGCTGGCGCTGCGCGACGTGGCGCCGGAGGCGGCGGCGCTGCGCGACGCCTTCGGCGCGGCGCACGAGGAGCGCTACGGCTACCGCGACGACGGCGCCGAGGTCGAGCTGGTGACGGTCCGCACCGCATGGATCGAGCCGGGCCCGGCGGTCCGCTGGGAACGCGAAGGCGACGCGGCGGCCGACGTCGATGGCCACGAGGCGATCGCCGGGCCGACCGTGCTCGCCCTGCCCGAGGCGACGCTCGTCGTCGCCGCCGGGTGGCGCGGGCGCACCGACGCCACCGGCACCGTCGTCCTCGAGCGCGACGGGCAGGACCCGGTCTGAGCGCCCTGGACCCCATCGCGCTGCAGGTCGCGACCGGCGCGCTGCGAGCGGCGTGCGAGGAGATGGGCGCGGTGCTCGTGCGCAGCGCCCACTCGGCCAACATCAAGGAGCGCCGCGACTGCTCCACGGCGCTCTTCGACGCCCGCGGCGAGATGGTCATGCAGGCCGAGCACATCCCGGTCCACCTCGGCGCGATGCCCGCCTCCGTCGAGGCGGTGCTGGGCGAGGACCACAGCGACGGCCACTCGTGGATCCTCAACGATCCGTTCCGCGGCGGAACGCACCTTCCCGACATCACGGTCGTCACGCCGATCCTCGGTGAGCACGCCGTCCTGCTGGGCTTCGCGGCCAGCCGCGCGCATCACGCCGACGTCGGCGGCCGCGTCCCGGGCTCGATGCCGTTCGACTCGCGCACCCTCGACGAGGAGGGGGTCGTCATCGCCCCGCAGATCCTCGACGACGCGGCGATCGAGGAGCTCGCCGCGCGGATGCGCCAGCCCGCCGAGCGCCGTGCCGACCTGCGCGCCCAGCTCGCCGCCAACCGGCTCGGGGACCGCCGCGTGCTGGAGCTGGCCGACCGCCTCGGAACGGCCGGACTGCGCGACGCGTTCGCCGCCGTCCTGGACTACGCCGAGCGCCGCACGCGTGCCTGCCTCGCCGCCCTGCCGGACGGCACGCGCCACGCCGTCGACCTCCTGGAGGGCGTCGACGGCGACCTCGAGCTGCGCGTCGCCGCCACCGTCGACGGCGACCGGCTCGTTCTCGACTTCACCGGCAGTGCCGCCCAGGACCCGGGGAACCTCAACTGCCCGCTGGCGGTGACGCGCAGCGCGTGCCTGTTCGCCGTGCGCGTGCTGACCGACGCCGACATCCCGCCCAGCGCGGGCGCCCACCGGCCCGTCGAGGTCGTCACCGAGGCGGGCACGCTGCTCGACGCGCGGGCGCCCGCGGCCGTCGCCGCGGGCAACGTCGAGACCTCCTCACGCGTCGCCGACCTGGTGCTGAAGGCCTTCGGCCGCGCGTGTGGCCAGGGCACCATGAACAACTTGACGCTCGGCAACGCGGCCTTCTCCTACTACGAGACGCTCGGCGGCGGCCAGGGCGCATGCCCGGACGCCGACGGCCCCAGCGCGGTGCACGTCGCGATGTCCAACACCTTGAACACGCCGGTCGAGGCGCTCGAACTGGAGTTCCCGCTGCGCGTCGCCGAGTACGCGGTGCGCCGGGCCTCGGGAGGCGACGGCGCCTTCCACGGCGGCGACGGCGTCATCCGCGAGGTCGAGGCCCTGGCGGAGATGGACTACAGCTTGATCACCGAGCGCCGCCGCCACGCGCCGCCGGGCGCCGCGGGCGGCGGCGACGGGGCCCGCGGGCGCAACCTCCTCGACGGCCGCGAGCTGCCCTCGAAGTCCGGCGGCACGCTGCAGCCGGGCCAGCGGCTGCGCCTGGAGACGCCGGGCGGCGGCGGCCACGGCGCGCCCGGCTGACCCGGCGGTGACCAGCGACGCCCGCCGGGCCGGCGCCACCGCGCCCGCCCGGGGTAGGACGGCCGGCACCTGCCGGCGCGCTCATCGCACCGCCACGACACGGTGCGCCGTGGCGCTCTCGCGCGCCGCCTCGAGCAGCTCCAGCACTCCGACCGCCTCCGCGGCGGTCACCGGCGGCGGCGCGCCG
>JAWVGD010000015.1:0-6361 GCA_033855515.1 Baekduia sp. | reverse complement strand
CGGGGCGATGCGCCGGGGCCCGAGGCGTGGGAGCGCTTCGTGGCCGCCGTCGAGGGCGCCGCGCGTGGCGCGGCCTGGCTGTCGATCTCCGGGTCGGTCCCGCCGGGCATCGCGCCCGCAGAAGGCGCCCGGCTCGTCGCCGCCGGGCACGCGGGCGGTGCCCGGGTCGCCGTCGACCAGCACGCTGCGACGCTGGCGGCCGCGCTGGCGGCGGGCGCCGATCTCGTCAAGGTCAACCATGCCGAGGCCTCCGAGCTGACCGGCGAGGACGACCCGCTGCGGGCGGCGCGGGCGCTGGCCGACGCGCTGACCGCGGCCGGCGCGCCCGACCCCGTCGCGATCGTCACCCTCGGCGAGAAGGGCGCGCTCGCCGTCACGACGGGGGCGGTGCTGCGCGGCGATCTCGACGTCCGTGGCCCGTACCCCACCGGCTCGGGCGATTCCTTCCTGGGCGGCCTGCTGAGCGCGGCGCCGCCCGCCGGGGCCGGCGCGGACCCAGACCGCTGGGCCGGCGCGATGGCGGTCGCGCTCGGCGCCGCCTGCGCCAACGCCGAAGCCGAGGGTGCGGGAACCCTGGACCCGGAGCGCGCCCGGGCGCTGGCCGAGCGCGCCCGTGATCGCATCCGGCGAGAGTGAGGCGCACCCGGGCGGCGTAGGCGCGCCGCCACGGCGGGGTCTGCCTCAGCGCGCCGCGGTGAACGCCAGCGCGGCCTGTGCCAGCTCGGGCCAGTCGGCGGGCTCGAGGCTCGTCGACAGCCAATCCTTCATCGCGCGTCCCTTGCCGGAGGGGTCGAACCGCTCGCCATGGGCAGACAGGACGCGGTCGTCGCACTCCTCGGCGCCGACGCGGGCGACCAGCGTGCCACCGAACACGGCGAGGAAGATCTTGCCGTCGACCTTCGCGGCGGGCGCGCCGAACCACACCGCCCGCTCGACCCCGGCGTGGACGGCCAGCTCGTCGAGCACGGCCTCGAACGCGTCGAGCGTCTCGGGGGCCAGGTCGCGGCGGCTCACGCCGCAGACCCTAGTTGTCGAAGCCGAGCCGGTCGAGCAGGCCCTCGTCGCCGCGCCACCCGCGGCGGACCCGGACGATGAGGTCCAGGTGGACCTTCTTGCCCAGCTCGCGCTCGAGCTCCTTGCGGGCGCCGGTGCCGATCGCGCGGATCATCTTGCCGCCGGCGCCGACGAGGATGCCCTTTTGCGACTCCGTCTCCACCCAGGCGCGGGCGTGCACGACGGTCAGGTCCTCGCGGTCGTCCTCGACGTCCTCCACGACCACCTCGACCGCGTGGGGCACCTCCTGGAAGGTGCGCCGCAGGATCTGCTCGCGCACCAGCTCGGCGAGGTGCACGTAGGGCGACAGGTCGCTGGACTCGCTGGGATCGAACAGGAACGGCGAGTCGGGGACGATGCTGAAGAGGTGGTCGGCGAGCGCCTCCACGCCGGTGCCCTTGCGCGCCGAGATCGGGAAGATCTCGTCCGCGATGCCCAGCGCGCCGGCGGCCTCGAGCGCGGACACGACGTGGGTGCGGTCCAGCCGGTCGACCTTGTTGACGGCGATGACCACCGGCCCGGGGGCGCTCTTGAGCGCGTTGGCGATCCAGCGGTCGCCGGGGCCGACGCCCTGCTCGGCGTTGAGCACCATGAGCGCGACGTCGGTCTCTGACAGCTCGCGGTCGACGCGCCGCTGCATGCGCTCGGTCAGGTGGTCCAGCGGCTTCTGCACGCCGGGGAGGTCGGTGAGGACGAGCTGCACGTCGTCGCGCGTGACGACGCCGCGGATCGCCCGCCGCGTCGTCTGCGGCTTGTCGGAGACGATCGCGACCTTGCTGCCGACGATCGCGTTGACGAGCGTCGACTTGCCGACGTTCGGGCGCCCGGCGAGGGCGACGAGGCCTGCGCGGGTCTGCGGCGGGGTCACCACGCCAGGAGCTCCGCCTGGATGGCCAGCATCTCGCCCTCGTCGACCTCGTGGTCCATGCCGACGAGGTGCAGGGCGCCGTGGACGATGGCCTCGCGGATGTCGGCCGTGTGCTCGGGGCAGATCACGATGTCACCCAGCTCCCGCGGGCCCGGGACGTCGGCGTCGGCCTCGTCGATCGGGAACGACAACACGTCGGTGGGCCCTTCCTTGCCGCGGTGCTCGTGGTTGAGCCGGGCGATGTGCGCGGCATCGACGAACGCGACGGCGAGGTGGCCGTCCCGCACGCCCGCGGTGGCGATCGCCAGGCAGACGAGCCGCTCGATCTCGGCGGTCTCGGGCAGGTCGCTCCGACCGGACGCCAGCTCGGCGTCCAGGATCTCGACGTCGAGGCTGCTCACGCGCGTCGGCGCTGCTCGCCGGCGGCGGGGTGCAGCTCGGGCGCCTGAGCCTGGTCGTGGGCGTCGTAGGCCTCGACGATGCGCTGCACGAGGCGGTGGCGGACGACGTCGCCCCCGCCGAAGCGCACGAAGTCGACGCCGTCGACCTCGTCGAGGATGTCGCCGACGACGATCAGGCCGGACTTCTCGTTGCGGGGCAGGTCGACCTGCGTGATGTCGCCGGTGATGACCATCCGCGACCCGAACCCGAGCCGCGTGAGGAACATCTTCATCTGCTCGGGGGTCGTGTTCTGCGCCTCGTCGAGGATCACGAACGAGTCGTTGAGCGTGCGCCCGCGCATGAAGGCCAGCGGCGCGACCTCGATGACCCCGCGCTCCAGGAACCCGGCGACCTTCTCCGGGTCCATCATGTCGTTGAGCGCGTCGAAGAGCGGACGCAGGTACGGGTCGATCTTGGCCATCAGGTCGCCCGGCAGGAAGCCGAGGCGCTCGCCGGCCTCGACGGCCGGGCGGGTCAGGATGATGCGGTTGACCTCGCGGCGCGCGAGCGCGGCGGCGGCCATCGCGACGGCCAGGAAGGTCTTGCCGGTGCCGGCGGGGCCCACGCCGAACGTCACCGTGTTGGTCCGGATCGAGTCGACGTAGCGCTTCTGGTTGACCGACTTGGGCGCGACCTTCGTCGAGCGGTGGCGCCAGACCACGTCCTCGAGGACCTTGGCGGGAGACTCGTGCTGGTCCAGCGCGTCGGTGACCGCGTCGATCGTCCCGGGGGCGATCTCATGACCGCCCTCGATGAGCTCGGCCAGCTCCTCGACCATGACCGCGGCGTTCGTGACGTCGCCCTCCTCGCCCTCCAGCGTGACGATGTTGCCGCGCAGGTACAGATCGCACGCGACGTGCGTCTCGAGGTTGCGCAACACGCTGTCGTGGGTTCCGCTCAGCGCGGCCGCGACCTCGTTGCTCAGCTCGATCTGGCGGCGCATCTAGCTGAGCGCCTCTCGGGCGAGGGCCGACACCCGCTTGCCATCGGCCCGCCCGCCGGTGCGCTCCATGGCGAGCTTCATCACGCCGCCGAGGTCCTTCGGCGACGACGCACCGCTCTCCTGGACGGCGGCGAGCACGATCGCGCGCAGCTCCTCGTCGCCCAGCTCCGCCGGGAGGTAGGCCTGGATGACCGCGGCCTCGGCCTCCTCGCCCTCGGCGAGCTCGACGCGGCCGGCCGCGCGGAAGGCGGTCGCCGACTCCAGGCGGCGCTTGCGCTCGCGACGCAGGACGGCGAGCTCGTCGTCGTTGCCGTCCTTGGCCGCCTTCTGCAGCTCGGACAGCACGAGACGCAACGCGCCGACGCGGTCCTTCTCGCCCGCCTTCATGGCGGTGGTGACATCCTGCTTGACGCTGTCGGCGATGCTCATGCGCCTTCGATTGTAGGCCCCGAGGGCGGACGCCCCCGCTCAAGACGGCCCGCGCGAACGCCGATGGCGACGATGCCATGCCCGCTCGCCTGCACCGCTTCGCCCTGATCTCCCTGCTCCTGGCCGCGATGGCGCTCGCGCTGCCCGCGCCGCCCGCCGCGCGCGCCGGTCCCACGCTCGGCGGCTGGAACCTCGACGAGCAGCACGTCGTCCGCCAGGCGGGGGTCATGCACAACCTCGGCGACTCCGCGTTTCACGGCGAGCGGCCCATCAGCGGCCCGCAGCTGTCCGAGGCGCTGGCGGCCCTCGCCACGCCGTTGGGCGTCGCACCCGTCCCATCCCCGTCCAGCATCGTCTCGGTCGCGACGTTCGACCGCCTGCTGGTGCAGCAGCTCGGCGCCGCCGACGTCGCGGCGGCCGTCCAGCACGAGGCGTGGCGCGCCGGGCTTCAGCCGCCGGCGACGTTCGGGAGCGAGGTCGTGGCCCGCTTCCTGGGCCTGCGCGACAACCATCCCTTCGGGCAGGAGCAGCTGGAGCTGTACCCGACGGAGGCGATCACGCGCGCCGAGGCGGCGCACTCCTTCGCGGTCGCGCTGGGGCTCGGTGCCGGCGGCGCACCGTGGGCGCGCTCGTCGTTTGCGACGTTCCAGCTGCCGCGCTACTCGGCCGCCCAGAAGCGGGTGCTGCGCCTGGCGGTGTCCAAGATCGGCATGCCCTATGTGTGGGGCGGCGAGACCGACACGGCGTCGAGCTTCTTCGGCGGCCAGGTGCACGGGGGCTATGACTGCTCGGGGCTCGTCTGGCGCGTCTTCAAGCTGTCGGGGTTCTCCTGGGGCCGCCAGGTCCGCGGGCGGACCGCCGCGCAGCAGGCCGGCGAGATCCCGCGCGCGGCGCGCATCCGGCTGGCCGACGTCCGGCCCGCCGATCTCCTGTTCTTCGGCCCCGGCCGGTTCTGGCAGAAGGCGACCGAGCGGCGCATCGTCCACGAGGGCATCGCGCTGTCAGCGACCTGGGCCATCAACAGCTCCGGGCAGGGCGTCTACGTCCTGCCGCTCACCGGCGACGCGCGGCTGGGCCGCGAGTTCAGCTGGGCGCGACGGGTGCTGTAGACGACGGGCTCGGGGCGGCAGCCGGCGTGCGGTCGCCGGCGCCGTTGTCTGCCGAGGCGTCGACGGCGCCCTCGGCGGGCGTCGCACCGGCCGTCGGGTCCGCGCCCAGGCCGGGCGCTCGGCCCAGCCCGCCGAGCTCTGACGCGTCACGGCCGAAGATCAGCCCGATGTTCCAGTCGACGAGCAGGCGCCACTTGCGCTTCGTCCCCGGCAGCATCGCCAGGTGGTAGCTGCGCGCCAGCCACCAGGCGGGCACGCCGCGCCACTTGAGGCCCAGCGTCGTCGCCACGGCCTGCCCCTGGCCCATGTCCACGAAGACGCCCTTCGTCTTGAATCTGAAGCGCCTGACGCGGCCCGTGCCGATCGACGCGGCGACGTTGTGGCCGGCCAGCTTGCCCTGCCGGATGGCGTGCTGAGCGGTCGGCGGCGACGCCATCTTGCCCTTCTTGGCCGGGTCCGGGACCGCGGCGGCGTCGCCGAGCGCCCAGATCTCGTCGTGACCGTCGACGCGCAGGGTCGCGTCGACCTTGATGCGGCCCTGGCCGTCGAGCGGCAGGCCGAGCCGGGCGATCACCGGACTGGGCTTGACGCCGGCGGTCCACACCAGGGTCCGCGTCGGGATGACCTCGCCGCCCGACAGCGTCGCCTCGTCGGCGGTCACCGACTCCAGCGTCGTGCTCGTGCGGATCGCGATGCCGCGCCCGCGCAGCTCGCGCGTGGCGAAGTCGGCGAGGTCCGGCGGGATCTCGGGCATGACGCGGTCGCGCGCCTCGACGAGGATCCAGCGCATCCCCTGGGTCCGGCAGCGCGGGTACAGGTCGATGACGTCGGCGGCGAAGTCCTGGAGCTCGGCGAGGCCCTCGAGCCCCGCGTAGCCGGCCCCGACGAAGACGTAGGTCAGCCACTTCTTGCGCTCGCCCGGGTCCTCGAGCGTCTCGCCGACCTCCAGCGTGCGCAGCACGTGGTTGCGCAGCTCGATCGCCTCGGGGAGCGACTTGAAGCCGATGCCGTGCTCGGCGAGTCCGGGGATCGGCAGCGTGCGCGAGACCGAGCCGAGCGCGACGACGAGGTGGTCGTAGCTCAGGTCCTCGATGTTGCCCTTGAGCGTGCGGACCTGGAGCGTCTGGGCGTCCGGCGTGCCGCCGACGACGGTCCCGAGGCGCAGGTGCGTGCGCCCGAGCTCCTCGCGCAGCGGCACGACGACGTGCCGCGGCTCCAGCGTCCCGGCCGCCGCGCCGGGCAGCAGCGGCGTGTAGAGCATGAAGTTGACGTCGTTGACGAGCGTGATCCGCGCCGCCTGCGGGGGCAGCGTGCGCTCCAGCGTGCGGGCGGCGTAGAAGCCCCCGAACCCCCCACCAGCGATGACGACGTGCCAGGCCATGAGCTCGAGGCTAGCTCCAGGCGGCGGTCAAGGCCAACCGCACGCGCTCGCAGATCACCCGTCCGAGGGGGGGGCGCCGTGCCGGCGGCTGTCGCCGGCGTCGGTCATGGCGTGGACGCGGCACGCGCAGCCGCGCG
>JAWVGD010000014.1:0-2596 GCA_033855515.1 Baekduia sp. | reverse complement strand
CCGGCGCCCGAGGCGCGGTAGGTGTCGATCTGCAGGTCGTCGCCGTCGATCTCGACGTCGCCGGTGTCCTCGATGACCGGCGCCACCTCGACGCCCGCGAACGCCGTCTGGCGCCGCGACTGCGCGTCGAACGGCGAGATCCGCACGAGGCGGTGGACGCCCTGCTCGGCGTTGAACAGGCCGTAGGCGTTCTCGCCGGCGGCGCGGAAGGTCGCCGACTTGATGCCGGCCTCCTCCCCCGCGCTGGCCTCCAGCAGCTCGACCTTGAAGCCGCGCGACTCGGCCCAGCGCATGAGCATGCGCAGCACCATCTCGGCCCAGTCCTGGGCGTCCGTGCCGCCGGCGCCGGCGTTGACGGTGACCAGCGCGTCGCCGCTGTCGTAGGGGCCTGAGAACAGGCGCTCCTCCTCCAGCGCGGCGAGGCGGTCCTCGACCGACCCGAGCTGCTCGGTCAGCTCGCCGGCCAGCTCCTCGTCCTCGTCGGCGAGCTCGACGAGGCCGTCGAGGTCCTCGATGTCGGCGGCCAGCTCCTGGAAGCTCCTGAGCTTGCGCGTCGTCCGCGCGTGCTCGGAGGAGACCTTCGCGGCGGCGTCGGAGTCGTCCCAGAAGCCGGGCGCCTGCATCCGCTCCTCGAGGTCCGCGGCGGTCGCCGCGAGCGCCTCCGGATCGGTGCTGCCGCGCAGCATGTCGAAGCTCTTGCGGATCGCGGCGATGCGCTGGGGTGTGGGGGTGTCGGCAGCAGTCGCCATCACCCCCGAGGGTACCGCCCGCGCTGGCTCAAGGCCGGCTCAGGCGCCGTGGCACTTCTTGTACTTCTTGCCCGAGCCACACCAGCACGGGTCGTTGCGCCCGATGGTGTCGTGCTCGTCGACGCGGCGCTGCTGGACCATCGGGATCGGCTCCTCGTCGCCCTCGGCGTAGCCCTCCGCCGCGACGACGGCCCCGCCGGCGGCCGCGGCGGCGCTCAGCGCGCTGGGCTGCTGGGTGCCGACGCCGCCGATGTAGGTCATCGCCGCCGCACCACCGCCCTGGGCCGGAAGCTGCGGGACCGTCGCACCCCCGTCGCCGTCGGTGCTCTCGACCTCGACCTCGACGTGGAAGATCATCCGGGAGAAGTCCGCCCAGATGCTGTTCATCAGGTCGGTGAAGAGCTCGTACGCCTCGTTCTTGTAGGCGACCAGCGGATCGATCTGGGCGAACCCGCGGAGGTGGATGCCCTCGCGCAGGTAGTCCATGTCGTACAGGTGCTCACGCCAGCGGTTGTCGATGGTCTGCAGGAGCAGGTAGCGCTCCAGGGCTCGCATGAGCTCCTCGCCCAGCTCCTCCTCGCGGCGCTCGTACAGCTCCAGCGCATCGGCGGTGAGGATCTCGGTGAGCTCCTCGCGCTCGGCGACCTTGTCGAGCCGGTCGGGCCCGAAGCCCACGGGGAAGATGTCGCGCAGCGCGGTGAACAGGCCGTCGACGTCCCAGTCCTCGACGAACTCGGACGCGGTGTACTCGTCGACCACGCGGCGGATGACGTCGCCGAGGTTCTCGCGCGCGACCGGGCCCATGTCGCGACCCTCGAGCACCTCGTCGCGGTACTGGTAGACGACGCGGCGCTGCTCGTTCATGACGTCGTCGTACTCGAGGACGCGCTTGCGGATGAGGAAGTTCTGCTCCTCGACCTTCTTCTGCGCCTTCTCGATCTGCTTGGACAGCATGCCGGCCTCGATCGGCTCCTCGTTGCCCTCCTCGTCGACCGTGCCGAGCTTGTCCAGGATCTTGTAGATCCGGTCGCCGGCGAACAGGCGGACGAGGTCGTCCTCGGCGCTGAGGAAGAACCGGGACTCGCCCGGGTCGCCCTGGCGGCCGGCGCGGCCGCGCAGCTGGTTGTCGATGCGGCGCGACTCGTGGCGCTCGGTGCCGCAGATGAAGAGGCCGCCCGCGTCGAGCACCTTCTGGTGGTCGGCGGCGATGCGCTCCTCGATCTTCGGGAAGACCTCGGCGAAGCGCTCGTCGTAGTCGGGGTCGCCGGGCGCCAGGCCGAGGTTGCGCAGCTCGATCTGGGTCTGGTGCTCGGCGTTGCCGCCGAGCTTGATGTCGACGCCGCGGCCCGCCATGTTCGTGGCGATCGTGACCGCGCCGGGGCGGCCGGCCTCGGCGACGACCTCGCCCTCGCGGGCGGCGTGCTCCGGCTTGGCGTTCAGCACGGCGTGCGGGATCCCGAGCTTGTCCAGGCGCACCGAGAGCATCTCGGAGACCTCGACGGAGATCGTGCCGACCAGGATGGGCTGCCCGAGCGCGTTGCGCTCCTTGATGGCGTTCAGCAGCGCCGTCCACTTGCCCTCGCGGGTCTTGTAGACCTGGTCGTTCTTGTCCTTGCGGACCATCGGCTGGTTCGTCGGGATCTGGACGACCGGCAGCTTGTAGATCTTCATGAACTCGGTCGCCTCGGTGAGGGCGGTGCCCGTCATCCCCGACAGCTTGGAGTACATGCGGAAGTAGTTCTGGAGGGTGACGGTCGCGAGCGTCTGGTTCTCCTCCTGGACGGTCACGCCCTCCTTGGCCTCTACGGCCTGGTGCAGCCCCTCGGACCAGCGGCGGCCGTCGAGGA
>JAWVGD010000013.1:0-3603 GCA_033855515.1 Baekduia sp. | reverse complement strand
TCGCGACGCTCGAGCGCCATCTCGGGGACCGCGGCGCGCTGGCCGCGACCGCCCGCGCCCTCTACATCCACACCAACACGCTGCGCCAGCGGCTGGATCGCATCGAGCGCCTGACGGGGCTCGCGCTTGCCGACGAGGACCTGCTGTCGTTGGAGCTCGCCCTGAAGCTCTCGCGGCTGCGGGGGACGCCGGCCGCGGCGCCTCCAACAACGTGAGCAACACGGTGTTGATCTCGACACCCGGTCAGGCCCAGGTGGCCGGGGGCGCCGGTGTCGCCACCAGGCGCCGGCGCCCCCGGACGGCCGTCTACTTCTTGGTGTGGATGGTGACCTCGGTGCCCGTGTTGGGCACGTAGCTGCCGTTCGCGACGCCCGCGTAGATGCGGTACTTGCCGCCGCTGGTGATCTTCACGTGCTTCGTGTAGGCCGAGGACGCGCTGCTCTGATGGCGCGCGACGGTGCCGGCGACCGTGACCCACTTGCCGTTGCGCTGCTTCTGGATGGCGATCGGCGTGCCGTCCACCGCGGGGCGGATCGAGCCCTGGAACGTCAGGTTGCTGCCACGGTGCACCGTCTTGGTCCCGAGGTGCGTGCTGATGCGGACCGAGACGCTGACGACGACGATGGGGCTGACGACCGACGGCTTGTCGGGCAGGGCCACGCGGTACTGCGTGTTGAGCCCGACGGCCAGCAGGCCGAACGAGAAGTTGCCCGAAGGGTCGGTGACCAGCTTGTTGCCCTGGTCCTTGAACCCCTGGGTGTAGGGGAACGGGTTGCTCTGCAGGACGACGTCGCGGCCGCCGTTGCCGGTGCCGGTCAGCTGGCCGGCCAGCGTCGTGATCCCGCCGAACGGCAGCGGGTTGGGGGTCGCGGCGAGCGTGACGCCCAGCGGCTGGACCAGCGTCTTGAACCCGCGGTCGGCGCCCTTGCTGAGGCCCTTGCTGTTGCGGGCGATGAGCCG
Source organism: Baekduia sp. (assembly GCA_033855515.1). GTDB lineage: Bacteria > Actinomycetota > Thermoleophilia > Solirubrobacterales > Solirubrobacteraceae > Baekduia. The sequence goes on along the minus strand of JAWVGD010000013.1, from coordinate 2,643 downwards.
GTAGTGGTAGCGGGTCGCCGGCGCGAGGCCGGCGATGTCGGCCGTGATGGTCCGGCGACCGTCGCCGCCGACCGTCTGCTCCGGCGTGACGGCGCCGTAGGCGCTCGTCGTCCCGTACTGGAACTGGTAGGTGGTGGTGTCGCCGTTGGGGTCGACCGCGCCGGTGAGGCGCGCGGTCTGCTGAGCGATGTTGGCGGCGCCGGCGGTGGTGACGCCCGGTGGTGTCGCCGCCTGCGCGGCGGCGGGCAGGGCGAGCGTCAGCGCGAGTGCGCCGGCGCGAAGCGCCCGACCGATGGTCCTGCGGTGCATGGTCCCTCCCGATGGGATCCTGAGTCAGGTTCGTACTCACCTGCCAACACGACTCGCGTGCCGGCGGAGCGGTCTCCGTACCCAGAAAGCCCTACTGACCCGCACGGGATCGTGCCGGGGCCGATGCCGCCAGCGCCGCGTCGACGAGCGCGCCGATGGTGGCGGCCTGCTGCGGCAACCCGCGGGTGCGGCCGTCGGCGATCGCGTGCAGCACGAGCTCGTGCACCGCGCCGAGCAACGCAATGGCCATGGGTCGCTCGAGCTCGGCGTGGCCGTCGTCGCGCACGATGCGGCGCAGCAGCGCGGCGTAGCGCCGGTTGACGGCGAGGTGGCGGTCCAGCGCCTCAGGCCCGGCGGCCTGGATCTCCACGTGGAACACGCGCGTCATCTCCGGGCGGGCGGCGAGCGCCTTCAGGTAGGTGGCGAAGACCGCATCCACCCGGGCGCGCGCGGGGAGCGTGCTGTCGCCCGCAGCTCGCTCGGCCGCCTCGTAGACGTGCGCGGCCGCGGCGTCGTAGGCCGCCAGGAAGCAGCGCTCCTTGTCGGCGAAGTGGTCGTAGAACGTGCGCTTGGAGATGCGCGCGCCGCGAGCGAGGTCGTCGATCGTGACCGCCGCATAGCCCTTCTCGGCGACGAGCGTGGCCATCGACCCCAGGATCCGGGCGCGCGCCTCGGTGGCCGGGACGGCGGCGGGCATCGTGGTCGAATCTAGCACCGCGCGGCGTCCGTTGGTACTGTCCCGTACCAGCATCGGTACCGCGCAGTACCCACCCGCCGCGACAGGAGAGCCCGTGCCCGACAGCAACCGCCAGATCCGCCTGGCCGCCCGCCCGCAGGGCGAGCTCAAGCCCACCGACTGGGCGCACGCCGACGCGCCGATCGCCGAGCCGGGCGTCGGGGAGTTCGCCGGGCGCACCAGGTGCCTCTCCCTGGATCCGGCGATGCGCGGGTGGCTCAACGACGCGCCGTCCTACCTGCCTCCGGTCGGCATCGGCGAGGTCATGCGCGCGGGCTCGGTCATCGAGGTCACGGCGTCCAACCACCCCAACTACGCCGTCGGGGACCATGTCGTCGGCGTGTTCGGGGTCCAGTCGCACGCCGTGTCCGACGGCAAGGGCGCCCTGAAGGTCGACCCGGCCGCTGCGCCGCTGCCGACGTACCTCGGCGCGCTCGGGATGCCGGGCATGACCGCGTACTTCGGGCTGCTGGACGTCGGTGCGCTGAAGGAGGGCGAGACGGTGCTGGTCTCCGGCGCCGCGGGCGCGGTCGGCACGATCGCCGGGCAGATCGCCAAGGTCAAGGGCTGCCGCGTCGTCGGCATCGCCGGCGGGCCGGAGAAGTGCGCCATGCTGACCGAGGAGCTCGGCTTCGATGCCGCGCTGGACTACCGGGACCCCGGCTTCAAGAGGGCGCTGCGCGCCGCCACGCCGGACCGCGTCGACGTGTACTTCGACAACGTCGGCGGCGACATCCTGGACCTCGCGCTGACGCGGCTGGCGATGAAGGCGCGCGTGGTCATCTGCGGCGCGATCAGCCAGTACAACAACGAGTCCGCGGTCAAGGGCCCGTCGAACTACCTGGCGCTGCTCGTCTCGCGCGCCCGCATGGAAGGCTTCATCGTGTTCGACTACGCCAAGCGCTACGGCGAGGCGGCGCAGGAGATCGCGGGCTGGATCGCCGCCGGCAAGATCACGACCAAGGAGCACGTTGTGCAGGGCACGATCGACGACTTCCCCGACACGCTGCAGATGCTGTTCCGCGGAGAGAACGTGGGCAAGCTCGTGCTGGAGCTCGGGTGATGGCCGCCGAGGCCGATCTCCGCGACAAGGTCGCGCTGATCACCGGCGCCGCCAGCGGGCTGGGGCGGGCGACGGCGGTCGCGCTCGCCGCGGCCGGGGCCGAGGTCGTCGTCGCCGACCTCGACGAGGCGGCCGGCCGCGAGGTCGCCTCGCAGGTGGGCGGGCACTTCGTCGCCTGCGACGTATCGGACTTCGAGGCCAACGAGGCGATGGTGCGGTTCGCCGTCGACACGTGCGGCGGGCTCGACATCGCCTACCTGAACGCCGGCGTGGCGACCGGCTGCGGCATCGGCGAGGACTTCGACGTCGCGCTGTACCGGCGCGCCAACGGCGCGAACCTCGACGGCGTCGTCTTCGGCACGCACGCCGTCATCCCGGCGCTGAAGGCTCGCGGCGGCGGCGCGATCGTCGCGACCGCGTCGCTGGCGGGCCTGACCGCGGTGCCGTTCGACCCGCTGTATGCGGCCAACAAGCACGCGGTGGTGGGCCTGGCCCGCTCGCTCGGCCCGGCGCTGGCCGGCGACGGCATCACCTA
>JAWVGD010000012.1:0-5540 GCA_033855515.1 Baekduia sp. | reverse complement strand
GACGCACGCCTTCTTCAAGGCGCTGCTGTTCATGGCCGCCGGCTCGCTCATCAGCGCCATGGGCGGCGACCAGAGCCTGGACCGCATGCGCGGCTTCCGCAAGGCGATGCCGTTCACCTACGGGTGCTTCATCGTCGGCGGCCTGGCGCTGGCCGGCGTCCCGCCGTTCTAGGGCTTCTTCTCCAAGGACGAGATCCTGCAGGTCATGGCCGAGCGCGGCGGCTGGCACTGGATCCTCTACGTCGTCGGCTACCTCACCGCGCTGATGACCGCCGTCTACACGTGGCGGATGATCTTCCGCGCCTTCTGGGGCGAGCCGGTCGAGCAGGCCCGCGAGCTCGAGCACGGCCACCTCTACCACGCGCCGCAGCCGGTCAACCCGGCCAACGGCGAGGTCGAGGACACCGACGTCGGCTTCCCGGGCCCGGAGCACCACATCGCCGAATGGGCGCTGCCCATGAAGATCGCGATGGGGACGCTCGCGGTCCTGGCCACGATCGGCGGGGTCGTGCTGATCCCGAAGACCACCACGTGGTTCGACACGTTCCTCGAGCCCACGTTCGGCGGCTCGTCGGTCGTCGTGAACCCCAGCAACTCGCTCCTGGTCCTCGGCCTGGTGCTCGGCGCCGTCCTCGGCCTGCTGGGCATCTTCATCGCCTGGACGATCTGGGGCAAGGCCAACGGCGAGATCGCCGTGCGCACCCGCGAGCGCGTCCCGGCGCTGCATGACCTGTTCGCCAACAAGTGGTACTTCGACGAGCTGATCGACTTCCTGCTCGTCCGCCCCTTCGCGTGGTTCGGGCGCTTCGGCCAGCAGACCTTCGAGCGCCTGTTCGTCAACGGCGCCCTCGTGGGCGGCCCGTCGACCCTCGTCCGTGCCGGCTCCGCCGCCGTGCGCGCCATGCAGTCCGGCTTCGTCCGGGGCTACGCGGCGCTCCTGATGGTCGGCGCCGGCGCGGTCATCCTGTACTTCCTGATCCAGTCCTCGTGAGCCTTCCTCTCTCCATCCCTCTCTGGTTGCCGGCGGCCGCCGCGCTGATCGGGCTGTTCCTGCCCGGCGCCGCGTCGCGTGCGCTGACGATCCTCGGCGCCCTCGGCACGTTCGCGTGGACGATCTGGGCGCTCATCGACTTCGACCGCGGCGCCAAGGGGCTGCAGGACGCCACCGACAAGATGTGGATCAAGCCGCTCGGCATCCACTACAAGCTCGGCATCGACGGGCTGAACCTCTTCCTCATCATCCTCGCGGCGTTCATCTTCTTGATGTGCATCGTGTGGGCGTCGCGGCGCGAGTGGCGCTCGCCGGGGCAGTTCTTCTTCTTCTTCGGCCTGGCCGAGAGCGCCGTGCTCGGCGCGCTGATGGCCCAGGACCTGGCGCTCTTCGTCCTGTTCTTCGACCTGATGCTCCTGCCGTTCCTGTTCCTCACGGGGATCTGGGGACCGGAGAGCACGCGGGTCGCGGCGATCACCAAGCTGTTCATCTACACCTTGGTCGGCTCGCTGCTGATGCTCGCCGCGGCGATCGCCACCGGCGTCCTCGTCGCCCAGCAGAGCGGCGCCGACCTGAGCTTCGCGTTCAGCGACCTCGCCGCCCACCCGCTGGGCAAGGGCTCGCAGGAGTGGATCTTCCTCTGCTTCGCCGCGGCCTTCCTCGTGAAGATGCCGGCGTTCCCGTTCCACGGCTGGATGCCCGACGGCTACGGCAACATGCCGCTGCCGGTGCTCGCCGTGTTCTCTGCGGTGCTCTCCAAGGTCGCCGCCTACGGCTTCCTGCGCATCGTCACGCCGATCTTCCCCGACGCCAGCGCGCACTTCCAGGACCTGATGCTCGTGCTGGCGCTCGCCTCGATCCTCTACGGGTCGGCGATGGCGTTCACGACGACCAACACCCGCCTGATCCTCGGGTACTCGTCCATCGCGCAGCTCGGCTTCATCGTGCTCGGCATCTTCTCGCTGAGCGGCGACGGCGCCCAGGGCGCGGTCCTGCAGTCGGTCAACCACGGCCTCGTCGTGGCGCCGGCGTTCGTCATCGTCGCCTACCTCGCCGAGCGCGCGGGCGGCAGCGAGGACCTGCGCGACATGGGCGGCCTCGCCTTCCGCGCGCCCGTGCTGGCCACGCTCTTCCTCATCGTCGCGCTCGCCAACCTGGCGATGCCGGGCTCGTCGAACTTCGCCGGCGAGTTCCTCATCCTGCTCGGCGTGTTCCACACCAAGCTGGTCATCTGCTGCATCGCCTTCACCGGCGTCGCGATGGCCGCGGTGTACTCGCTGCGGCTGTTCATCCGCGCGATGCACAACCGCGTCGGCCCGAGGGTCGTCTCCCGCGACCTGTCCTTCGGCGAGGGCCTCGTGCTCGTGCCGCTCGTGGCGGTGATCGTGGCGCTGGCCTTCTACCCGCAGATCGCGCTGCACAAGGGCGAGCCGACGATCACCCGCTCGGTGAGCGCGGCCGGTCAGCTCGCCGGCGGCGGCCAGTCCCAGACCGCGGCCGCGCCGTCCGCCCAGCCCACGCCCTGACCGTGACCCACCTCGCCCCCATGCTCGCAGCCATCTCCAAGCCCACGATCGACTGGGCCGGCGTCTCGCCGATCGTCGCCCTGCTGGGCGGGTCGCTCGTCGTGCTCATGGCCGGCCTGCTGCGCGGCCGGTTCGTCCGCGAGCAGCTCGTCCCGTTCCTGACGATCGTCACCTTCGGCGTGACCATCGGCCTCGGCGTCTGGCAGTGGGGCGAGGCCAAGGACCTGTTCGTCGCCAAGGGCTCCCACGGCGCCATGCGCCTGGACGACCTGACGCTGATGATCACGTTCATCGTCAGCGTGACCGGCATCGGCGCGACGCTGCTGTCGTGGCGGGCGCTCGCCCCGCGTGAAGCCGCCCACGGCGAGTTCTTCGCGCTCATGCTCACGTCGGCGGCCGGCATGGTCATCCTCGCCGCCGCCCAGAACCTCGTCACGGTCTTCCTGGGCCTCGAGCTGCTGTCGGTCCCGCTCTACGTCCTGTGCGCCACCGAGATGCGGCGCGAGCGCTCGCTGGAGTCGGGGCTGAAGTACCTCATCATCGGCTCGGTCGGCTCGGCGACGTTCCTGTACGGCCTCGCGTTCATCTACGGCGGGACCGGCGACACCGACTTCGCCGGCATCGCGGCGGCGGTCTCCGGCGACGTCGCGCACGACTCGCTGCTGCTGACCGGCATCGCGCTGACCGTCGTCGGCCTCGGCTTCAAGGCGTCGGTCGCTCCGTTCCACCAGTGGACGCCGGACGTCTACGAGGGCGCGCCGACGCCGGTCACCGCGTGGATGGCCGTCGCGACGAAGGCCGCCGCGTTCGGCGCGCTGCTGCGCATCCTCGACGTCGCGCTGATCGACGCCCACGCCGACTGGGCCCCGGCCCTGGCGACGCTGGCCGCGGTGACGATCATCGTCGGCAACGTCGGCGCCCTGTCGCAGTCGTCGCTCAAGCGCCTCCTGGCGTGGTCCTCGGTGGCGCAGGCCGGCTACCTGCTGGCGGGCGTCGTCGTGGTGTCCAAGGCCGGCGTCCAGGCGACCGTGTTCTACCTCGCGATCTACCTGATGATGAACATGGCGGCGTTCGCGGTGATCGTGGCCCGCGAGCGCGAGACCGCCCTCGGCGACGACATGGCGTCGATCAACGGGCTCGGCATGACGCGGCCGCTGCTGGCCTGGCCGATGACGCTGGCGATGCTGTCGCTCGCCGGCCTGCCGGCGACCGCGGGCTTCATCGGCAAGTTCACGCTGATCGAGGCCGCCGCCGACGGCGGCTACACCTGGCTGGGCATCGTGATCGTGATCGGCTCGATGATCTCGCTGGCGTACTACCTGAAGGTCATCGCGGCCATGTGGATGCGCCCCGCGGTCGCGTCCGACCTCGCCACGACCGACGCCGCCGGCGCGCCGCGCCTGGCCGGCGCCGACCCCGCGGCCGAGCGCGGCGACTGGGAGGTCACGTTCGTCGCGGTCCTCTCCGGCGCCGCGATCGTCGTCTTCGGCGTGATCCCGTCGCCGCTGCTGAACCTGGCCGAGGACGCCGGGCGCTCGCTGGGCCTGCTGTAGGCGTCGGCGTCGCGCAGCGGTGGTGGCCCGGCGCCGCCCCGGGGTAGCACCCGGGCATGGATGACGAGCGCAAGCCCGACCACACCGACGACCCGCGCGAGCAGGACGTCGGCCAGGGCGGATACCCCGAGAGCAACCCGGCAGCGACCCAGGACGACGACGCGGCGGGGTCCGGCCCGGGCGGCGCGTCCGAGAAGGGCGGCGGCGACACCGGCGACGCGCCGAGCCCGTCGACCGCCAAGGAGGCCGACCGCGGCGCCTCCACCGGCAACCCGGACGCCGCCGGGTAGCGGGGCGGCGCCGCGCCCTGGCGACGCGTCTGGAACGATGCGCCGGTGCGCATCTCCGCCAAGGCCGACTATGCGGTGCGGGCCGCCATCGAGCTCGCCGCTGCCGGGACCGAGCGTCCCACCAAGGGCGACACCGTCGCCCAGGCCCAGGGGATCCCGCTCAAGTTCCTCGAGAACATCCTCGCCGACATGCGCCACGCGGGCCTGGTCACCAGCCGGCGCGGCGCCGAGGGCGGCTACTGGCTCGCGCGGCCGGCCGAGGAGATCACGGTGGCCGACATCATCCGCGCGGTCGAGGGGCCGCTCGCATCGGTGCGCGGCGGGCGCCCGGAGGACGTCGAGTACGCCGGCAGCGCCGAGCCGCTCCAACGCGTCTGGATCTCCGTGCGCGCCAGCCTGCGCGCGGTGGTCGAGCGCGTGACCCTGGCCGACCTCGCCTCGGGCACCCTGCCCAAGGACATCGAGGCGCTGGCCAAGGATCCCGAAGCGTGGATCACGCGGCGCTAGCCGCGGCGTCCGCACCCGTCCGCGTGCCGTCGGAGCGCACGTAGACGATGTCGCCCGGCGCGAGCTCCAGCTGCTCGGCCTCGTGGCGCGTCAGCTGCGCGGCGACGGTGCCGTCGCCGGCCAGCTCGAGCTCGACGCGGACCTCGAAGCCGAGGTGCACGATGCGGGCGACCTGCGCCTCGACGCTCCCCGCGTCCGGATCGGCGCGCAGCACGAGGTCGTGCGGGCGCACGAGGCCGTCGCCGAGGCGCGCGACCGGCCCGAGGAAGCCCATCACGAAGTCGTTGGCGGGCGCGTCGTAGAGCTCGCGCGGCGCGCCCTCCTGCTCGACGCGACCCGCGTTGAGGACGACGATCCGGTCGGCCAGCTCCATGGCCTCCTCCTGGTCGTGGGTGACCAGGACCGTGGTGACGTGGACCTCGTCGTGCAGGCGCCGCAGCCAGGCGCGCAGCTCGCTGCGGACGTTGGCGTCCAAGGCGCCGAACGGCTCGTCGAGCAGCAGGACCTTGGGCTCGACGGCCAGCGCGCGGGCCAGCGCCATGCGCTGCCGCTGGCCGCCCGACAGCTGCGACGGATACCGGTCCTGGTAGCCGGCCAGGCCGACGATTCCCAGCAGCTCGTCGACCTTGGCGGCGATCTCCTGCTTGGGCCGCTTGCGCACCTTCAGGCCGAA
>JAWVGD010000011.1:0-3145 GCA_033855515.1 Baekduia sp. | reverse complement strand
CGGCGCGGCCCAGCGTGTCCCGCAGGGCCGGGGCCGCAAGCTTGCCGGTCACGAACAGCAGCCGCTCGGACACGCGGGTGGTGGGGCGCGTCTAGCGCGTGCCCTTGCTGAAGACGAACTTGTTCGGCGTGCCCTCCAAGGGGCTGTCGGGGCCGGGCCGCCACAGCACGGCGTCCTCGATCCGGCGCGCGACGGCGAAGTCCTTGTCGGTGATGCCGCCGCTCGAGTGCGTGGTCAGCTTGACCCAGAGCTTGCCCCATGTGACCGCCAGGTCGGCGTGGTGCCAGGCCGCCTCGCAGATGTAGCCGACGGTGTTGACGAGCATCAGCGTGCTCGGCCACCCGTCGGTGTTGTACTTCCGTCTCAGCCAGTTGCCCTCGAGGTACCAGCCGTCGAGGCCGTCCTCGACGATCTTCGCCTCGACCTCCTCGTCGGAGTAGGGCTTGAGCTTTTCCTCTGTCGCCATCGGCGATCGCCTCCTACTGGCGCACTACATCACAAGGCCACCGTTGACGTTGATCGCCTGTCCGGTGATGAATGCCGCCGCCGGCGAAGCCAGATACAGCGCCGCCGCGGCGACGTCCGCCGGAGTCCCCCAGCGCCGCAGCGGCGTCGACTCCGCCACCGAGCGCCGGAGCCCGGCGTCCGCCTGCTGTCCGAAGGCGGTCTCGATCCAGCCCGGGCACAGGACGTTGACCCGCACCGACGGGGCGAGAGCGCGCGCCAGGCTCTTGCTGTAGGCCAGCACACCGCCCTTGACGGCGCTGAAGAGCTCGGGATCGGCACCGGCCATGCCGCTCGTGACGTGGTCCCAGCTCATGTTCACGATCGCGCCGCCGCCGGACTGCTCGCGCATCACGGCTCCGACCGCATAGGAGCACGCGATGGTGCCCTTGAGGTCGACGGCCAGCAGGTGGTCCAGCTTCCGCTCCCAGTCCCAGCTCGCCGCCTCACCGGTGAGCACGTCGGCGCCGGCGTTGTTGACCCACACGTCGAGGCCGCCCAGCCGCTCGCGCGCCTCCGCGACGAGCGCCTCGCAGCCCGCGCGCGTACCCAGGTCGGCGCGCGCGACGAGCGCGCAATCGCCGCGTGCCGCGATGCCGTCGGCGACCGCGAGCGCGGCCGCCTCGCTGCGGCGGTAGGTGACCAGCACGGTCGCGCCGGCGCCGGCGAACGCCTCGGCGATCCCGGCGCCGATGCCGCTGCTCGCGCCCGTGACGACAGCGCGGACGCCGTCGAGCCGGGGCTCGCCCGGCTGCGACGTGCGGTCCGGCGTCCCGGCTACGCCTCGACTCCGCCGGCGAACGGGTGCCGCGCCTTGGCCTCGCCGTCGAGGACTTCCTGCACGGTGGGTTCGCCGAGCAGGGCGCGGGCGATCGACTCCTTCGCGGCCGTGTAGTTGTAGTCGTAGATCTTCTTGTCGTCGGTGGCGTCCCAGTGGATGAAGACGCCCGCGATGACGCAGAGGTCATCCACCTGGTCCTGCGGGATGACGCCCTCGCGCACGGAGTCGACGACTGCGCGCGCGACCGCCGCCTGGGCGGGCCCGAACATCTGCACCGCCTGGGTGGCGCCCTTCATCGTCACCTTGTTGGCGATGATCGTGTCGGGCTTGGCCGGCAGGTTGGGCGCGACCACCGCCAGGAGGTTCGTGTGCCCCTCCTTCTGGTTGAGCAGGGCGCCCGCGAAGGCCTGGCCGACCGGCCCGTCCTTCCGCCCGATCAGCAGATCGATGTGAGCGACCTCGTCCCCTTCTCCCACCAGGGACTCGCCCACCATCACGGAACTCGCCATACGAGCATCTCCTCCGTGGTCGTCGACACGCCGCCGCGACCGCCCATGACGGCCGGAGCGCCGGTCTTGTGTCGGACGGCACAAGCTATACCATGGCGCGAATGGAGGTCAAGCAGGCGCCGCGGCGCAGCTCGGACCCCTCGGCGGGAGCCCGCCGGAGCGCGGAGGCGGTTGCCGGCGCCGCGCAGCTGGCCTGCGTGCTCGAGGTGAGCGCCGAGAAGCCGGGCAACATCACGCCCCGCCACGATTTCGCGGACACCTCCTACGAGGACATGCTGCGCAGCGCGATCGCGCTCGGGCCGGAGCTCGGACGGGCGGCGGAGCGGGGCGTCGGCGACACCGTGCTCGCTGCGGTGCGCGCGACGCGTCGCGTCGCCCCGACCAACACGAATCTGGGCATCGCGTTGCTCCTGGCGCCGCTCGCGCGCGCGGCGCTGCTCGCAGGGGCACTGCGCGAGCGCGTGAAGGAGGTGCTGGGCGCCCTCACGCTGGACGACGCGCGAGCCGCCTATGCGGCGATCCGCGAAGCGGGCCCGGCCGGGCTTGAGGAGCCCGTCGAGCACGACGTGCACGCCGCGCCCACCGTGGCCCTGCGCGACGCGATGGCGGCCGCCGCCGAGCGCGACTCGGTCGCCGCCGAGTACGCGACCGGCTACGCCCTCACGTTCGAGCTCGGGCTGCCGGCGCTGGCCCGCGCGCTCGACGACGGTCTGGGGCCGCGCGCAGCAACGGTCGAGCTGTACCTGGGGTTGCTCGCGGCGATCCCGGACACGCTCATCGCACGCAAGCGCGGGCGCCCGGCCGCGGAGCGCGTGTCGGCCGGCGCGGCTTGCGTCCTGGCCGCCGGCGGCGTCCGCGGCGACGCGGGGCGGCCCGCCCTTCAGGCGTTCGACGCCTCGCTGCGGCGGGACGGCAACGCGCTCAACCCGGGTACGACGGCCGACATGGTGACCGCGGTCCTGTTCGTCGCGCTGCTGGAGGGCCTGCTGTGATCCTGCTCGTGTCGGTCAGCGCGCGCATGCTCGCCGAGCTGGCGACGCGAGACGGGTACGAGGTCTTCGCGTTGGACCGCTTCGGGGACCTCGACCTGCAGCGACTGTGTCCGGGCGTGTCGCTTCTGCGCGACCTCGGCGAGCGCGGCGGGATGGCGGAGCTCGTGGATGCGGCCGAAGGGATCCGAGCCGAGGGCCTCGTCTACGGCGCGGGGCTCGAGAACCGGCCCGACCTCGTCGCCCGGCTTGCCGCGGGGCGCACGCTGCTCGGCTGCGCTCCCGAGGCGCTCCGCGGCGTGCGCGATCCGGCGGTGCTCGGCGCCTCGCTGAGCGCTGCGGGGTTCGCGTACCCGCGCACG
>JAWVGD010000010.1:0-3377 GCA_033855515.1 Baekduia sp. | reverse complement strand
GTCTGCGCCCACGCGTCGGCCGGATCGGCCAGCGGGCCCCACCGGGCGATCCGGCCGCCGACCAGCCACAGCGCGTCGTACCGCGCCGCCTCCGGATGCGCGGCCAGGACGAGCCGCGGCCGCGCATGCGTCGCCGCCACGGCGCCGCCCAGCCGCTCCAGCAGGACGGCCAGGCGCTCGCGCCGGCGGCGCAGCCAGCCCGCGCGCTCGAAGCGCTGCTCGGCCGCCGCCGCCCGGACCTCGCGGTCGAGGTGCCCGAGCAGAGCGCGCGTCCCGTCGCCGTCGGCGCCCGTGAACAGCGCAAGCGCCTCGTCCAGCCGGCGCCGGTAGGCGTTGGGGTCCAGGTCGCCCAGGCACGGCGACAGGCAGCGTCCCATCTGCCCGTAGGCCGAGGGGTACTCGCGCCGATGCAGTCCCCGGCCGCAGTGGCGCAGGGAGAAGAGCGACGTGAGCTGCTCGCAGAGCTCCAGCGCGGCGAAGCGCCCTTGCAGCGGCCCGACGTTGACCGCCAGGCCGGGCGCGGGCTCCGGAGCGACCTCGAGGATCGGATACGGGATGTCGAGGCGGCAGCGCAGGTACACCCAGCGGTCGTCGTGCTTGAGGCGCTCGTTGCCCGGCGGCTTCAGCGCCCGGATGAGCTCCTGCTCGACCAGCAGCGCGCCGAGCTCGCTGGCGGTCTCGCGGTGGTCGACGAACTCGGCCTGGGTGACCCATCCCGTGTCGGGTGACGACGGCTGGAAGTGCGCCTTGGCGCGCGCGCGGATCGCCACGGACTTGCCGACGTACAGCGGCTGCCCCTCGGCGTTGCGGAAGATGTAGACGCCGGGCTCGTCGGGCAGCGCCGAGCAGTCCACCTTGCGCCGGCGGGTGCCGCGCAGCGACACGCCGCCGTCGGTCCGGCCGGGGCGCGCGGTGCGGCGCCGCTTTGCGCGCAGCATCCCCAACGCCTGGCCCACCGTGCCGGCGTTGGCGCACAGCCGCGGAAACAGCGCGCAGAGCACGCGCGCACACGTCTCGGCGTCGGCCAGAGCGCGATGCGAGACGTCGACGTCGATCCCGAGCGACTCGGCCAGCGGGCGCAGCTTGCGCTGGCGCGCCAGCGGATGGAGCGCGCGCGCCAGCGCGACCGTGCACAGCGTCGGCGGATCGGGCCACGGGACCCCGGCCCGCGCGAACGCCTGGGCCAGCACCCGGCGGTCGAACGCGGCGTTGTGGGCAACGAGCACGCGGCCGTCCATCTGCTCGGCGAGCTCGGGCAGCGTCACGTCCGCCGGCGGCGCCTCGTCGACCATCGCCTGCGAGATCCCGGTGAACCGCTGGATCCCGCGCGACAGCGGCGCGCGCACCTGCACGAGCGTCTCCCACCGCTCGTGCAGCTCGCCGCCACCGACGAGCACCGCCCCGATCTCGGTCACCTCGCAACGGTCGCCGCCGAGCCCGTTGGTCTCCGTGTCGATCACGAGGAACTCGGTCGTGGCGAGCGGGGCGTCGAGGATCGAGGCGGCAGCGGAGGCGGCAGCGGAGGCGGAGGCGGTCACGTGCATGCGAACGTGCGTTTGTACTCCGGCGGCCGGACGGTCCGGGCGCCCGCTTGCACCCCGATCCCGCGGCCGACCGGCGGGCCGGGTACCGTCATTGGTTCCCCCTGCCGGATCGGAGGACCCAATGACCACGTTCGCCCCCAACGAGAGCACGCTGGACGAGCGCACGCGTGAGGCGTGGAGCGCCTACCGCGACGAGCTCGTCGAGCTCCACGGCCGCCAGTACGACGCTGCGGAGACGGAGTCCTGGGAGCGCCTCCAGGAGGCCCTGCGCGACATCGAGGCCGACCGCGACGCTCCCCCCACCGATGGAGACGCTCGCAGCTGAGCGCCCGACGCACCGATCATTGGCGCACAGGGCCTCGCTTCGGTTAGGGTTCGCCACGGGTTGCTGGTTTCCGCATCGGCGGGGTACACGCACCCGGGTCGAGGATGAGGAGCAAACGCCCCGCAATGCGCAGGACGCCCCGACAGGCTGCGGTCGCCGCCTGCGCGCTCACGGTCGCCTTCGGGCTCGCCGCGTGCGGCAGCTCCAAGCACAGCTTCAACAACGCCGAGCGGCCTCCGGCCAGCATCGTCGTCAGCGCCGCGATCGACGACGCCCAGGTCTCGGTCTCGCCCAGGAAGCTCGGCGCCGGACCGATCACGCTCGTGATCTCCAACCAGTCCAACGCGTCGCAGCAGGTGACGCTCGAGACCGTCGACGCACCCGGGGGCTCCGGTCCCGGCGTCAAGGCGCTTCAGACCGGCCCGATCAACCCGCGGGAGACCGCGTCGGTCAAGGCCGACGTCAAGCCGGGCACCTACCGCCTGCACGTCGGCGCCGACGGCGTCCGCGCCGCGCGCCTCGTCGTCGGCCCCTCGCGGCCCTCGGCCCAGAACGACCTGCTGCAGCCCTAGGCGAAGCCTCGCCCAGGGGCTCGTTTCGCTGCGGATACTCGCCAAGGGGCTCGTACCCGCGGTCCAGTGGGGACCCGGGCTCCTGGCTAGCAGCGTGGGTCCCTGAGCCGCCCGGCACGCGCCCACCACCCGCGCGGCGGATCTACTTGGTGAACGCCACGTCGTGGTCGGCCGTGCGCCGGAACGTCACGGCCTTGGCGTCGAACACGTAGTCGCGCTCCCGGAGCTTCTTGGGGCAGCAGAGGTCGTCGCCGGCCGCGTAGCGCGGCTCCAGCACGCTGAGCGTCGTGCCCGAGATCCGAAGCGTCGCGCGGTAGAGCGACTGCAGGCGGAAGACGACCTTCAACGACGTCTGGTCTGCCCCGCCGCCCCCGGAGACCTCCTGGCCGTGCGTGCTGAAGACGTACAGCGCAACCGCGCCCGCCGCGCCGCCGGTCGACACCAGCACCAGCGCGTCCTGCCGGCCGTCACCGGTCACGTCGACGAACCCGCTGCGCGGATCCACGAGGCCGGCCTTGGTGCTCAGGAGCCGCTTGACGCCGGCGCTCGTCGCTGGATCGTCGACCAGCTTCTGGGTGAACACGGTCTGCGACGGCGTCGGGTCCCCCGCGGCGGCCGTGACGCCCAGGCCGCCGACGGCGACGGCGGCCAACAGGCCGGAGGACAGGACACGGACGCGGCGCATGGGCGGCATGGTGCCGCAATCCGGCGGCGCGCGTGACCCACCGCACGCCTCCGGGCGCCCGGGCGCCCGGGGACCGGCGCCTTCCGTCCTGCATCGCGGCGACGATGCGGCGGTGCACGTCTGTCACGGGCTCGACGACCCGCTGCTTCCCAAGCTCCTCGAGAACGACGAGTTCTTCTGGCTCAAGCTCGAGGCGCCCACCAACGAGGAGCTGCAGGAGCTGGGCGGGCGCTTCGGCCTGCACCCGCTGG
>JAWVGD010000009.1:0-4765 GCA_033855515.1 Baekduia sp. | reverse complement strand
CCTGCTCATCGTCGAGCTGCAGGAGCCGAGCGACATGTCCGTGTTGCTCGAGTGGCGCGGCACCGGCGTCGAAAGCGAGCACGTCGCCACCGTCGGGCTGGGCTGGGAGCGCGGCCTGGCCGCGGTCGAGCACGACGCACGAGATCCGGCGGAGCTCGTGCTGCGCGGCGCCGGCTGCGGCGACGGCCCCGCCCGGACCAGCGCGCTCGTCCCCGTCACCGACCCGTTCTTCCGCGCCGAGTGGCTGCGTCCGGCGGCCGCGCCGATCGCGCTCGAGGCGGGCTTCAGCGTGCTCGTCGTCGTCGAGGGCGAAGGCCAACTCGTCGCGCCCGACGGCACGACCTTGCCGTACGCCCGCGGTGACAACGTTGTCATCCCGCACGCGGCAGGACCCCAGGCCGTGCTCGGCGGCGGCGCGTTGCTGCGGTGCCGGCCGCCGGCGCCCGACGCCCCCGAGGTGGGGGCCCGATGACCCGCGAAGGCCACACCAGCGACCCAGGAGGTGCGCCCATGGACGCCCAGGCAACGCCGCTGCTCGAGGCGCGGCAGATCGAGAAGAGCTTCGGCCGGGTCCGTGCGCTGCGCGGAACCGACTTCACCGTCTACCCCGGGGAGGTCGTGGCGCTGGTCGGCGACAACGGCGCCGGCAAGTCCACCCTGGTCAAGATCCTCGCGGGCAGCCAGCCGCCGGACTCCGGCGAGATCCTCTTCGAGGGCCGGCCCGTGATCATCGGCTCGCCGACCGCCGCCCGCGAGCTCGGCATCGAGATCGTCTACCAGGACCTGGCGCTCGCGCCGGAGCTCGACCCCGCGGCCAACCTGCACCTCGGCCGTGAGATCCTGCGGCCGGGCCTGCTCGGCCATCTCGGCTTCCTCGACAAGCGCGAGATGCGGCGCCGCAGCGCCGAGTCGTTCGCCGGCCTCGGCGTGAAGATCCAGGACGGCGGTGCGCAGGTGGCGACGATGTCGGGCGGCCAGCGCCAGGGGATCGCCGTGGCGCGCGCGGTGACGTGGGCCGACAAGGTGGTCTTCATGGACGAGCCGACCGCCGCGCTCGGCGTCGTGCAGACGCGCGCGGTGCTCGACCTCATCCGCCGCGTGCGGGACCGCGGCATCGCCGTCGTCCTCATCTCCCACAACATGGTCGACGTCCTCGCGGTCGCCGACCGCATCGAGGTCCTCCGCCTCGGCCGGCGCGTCGCGCAGCTCCAGGCCAAGGACTCCACCATCGAGCAGGTCGTCGGCGCGATGACCGGCGCCATGAGCCAGGAGGCGGCATGACCATGCCCGTCGACAAGCGTCCCGCCGACGATCCGGCGCCGGCGACGGCCGGAGGCGCGCCCGCGGTGCTCGCCGAGCCCGAGGAGCTGCCCGACGACCAGCGCCTGCCGGCGTGGCGGCGCGTCGTCGCCGGCTCCAACTTCCAGATCGGGCTGACGCTCGTCGCGCTGATCGTCGTCTTCTCGATCCTCCACTTCAACGAGTTCACCTCGGCCGACAACGCGCGCAACATCGCGACCGACGCAGCCGTCCTGCTCGTCCTCGGGACCGGGATGACCTTCGTGATCATCACCGCGGGCATCGACCTGTCGGTGGGCGGCGTGCTGGTGTTCGCCGGCGTCGTCGCGGCCAAGGTCATGAACAGCGCCGGTGGCGACGGATGGCCGACGCTCCTGCTCGGGCTGGGCGCCGCACTGGGCTGCGGGCTCGGGTGGGGCGCGCTGAACGGCTTCCTGGTCGCGCGCGCCAAGATCCCGGCGCTCATCGTCACCCTCGGCACCCTGGGCATGTCGCTGGGCGGCGCGCTGCTGATCACCGGCGGCGTCGACGAGCGAGAGGTCCCCACCAAGCTCATCACCGACATCGGCATCGGCCGCGTCGGGGGCCAGGTCCCCTACTTGGTGCTCATCGCGTTCGCGGTGGCGCTGGTCGGCGGGATCCTCCTGGCGTTCACGCGGTTCGGCCGATACACGTACGCGATCGGCTCCAACGAGGAGGCGGTGCGCCGTGCGGGCGTGTCGGTCACCGGCCACCTCGTCAAGGTGTACGCCTTGGCGGGCGTGCTCGCCGGCCTGGCCGGCTACCTGTCCCTGGCCCGCTTCGGCACGACCACCGTCGGGGGCCACAACACCGACAACCTGCAGGCGATCGCAGCGGTCGTCATCGGCGGCACGAGCCTCTTCGGCGGCGTCGGGACCGTCCTGGGCACCGTCATCGGCGTCTTCATCCCCGCCGTCCTGCAGAACGGGTTCGTCATCACCGGAGTGCAGCCGTTCTGGCAGCAGATCGCGGTCGGCGCAGTGCTGATCGCCGCGGTCTACCTCGACCAGCTGCGGCGTTCGAAGGTCAACCGGCGCTGAGCGCCACCATCAGGAGGAGAGACCCATGCGATGGATCCAGAGCACGGCCGTGGTGGCCGGCGCCTGCCTCGCGTTCACCGTTGCCGCATGCGGCAGCAGCGACAACAAGAGCAGCTCGAGCACCGGCTCGGGCACCGCGAGCAGCGGGAGCTCCCCGGCCAAGAAGTACAAGATGACGCTCATCACCGGCGTCAAGGGCGACGAGTTCTACGTGACGATGGGCTGCGGCGCCAAGGCCGCGGCGGCCAAGGCGGGCGTCGACCTCGACATCCAGGGCCCCGACAAGTTCGACGCGAGCCTGCAGACGCCGATCGTCAACGCGGTGGCGGCCAAGAAGCCCGACGGCGTGCTCATCGCGCCGACCGACTCCAAGGCGATGTTCGCGCCGATCCAGCAGCTGTCGGCCGCCGGCGCGAAGATCGCGCTGGTCGACACGACGCTCGACCAGCCCGACGTCGCCGTCTCGGCCATCAGCTCCAACAACGTGCAGGGCGGCACCGCCGCGGCCAAGGCGCTGGTCAAGCTCATCGGCGGCAGCGGCAAGGTGGCGATCGTCAACGTCAAGCCCGGCATCTCGACCACCGACCAGCGGGCCCAGGGGTTCCAGGAGGGCATCAAGGGCACCGGCGCCCAGTTCGCCGGCCAGCAGTACGACGACGACGACCCGGCCAAGGCCGCGTCCATCACCAAGGCGATGCTCGCCAAGAACCCCGACCTCAAGGGCATCTTCGCGGCGAACATCCTGGCGGCCGAAGGCGTCGCCTCCGGGCTGCGGGAGTCCGGCAAGAAGGGCGTGAAGGTCGTGACGTTCGACGCGGGGCCGAAGAACGTGCAGGACCTCAAGGACGGGCTGATCCACGCGCTCATCGCCCAGAAGCCGGCCGAGATCGGCGCCGACGGCGTCAACCAGCTCGTCAACGAGCTGCAGAAGAAGCCGGTCACCAAGTCGATCACGACCGGGTTCGTGACCATCACCAAGGACAACCTCCAGGACCCCGCCAGCCAGGACGCGGTCTACAAGGCGTCCTGCTGACCGGCTGAGTCCGTCGCGGCCGGCCCGGTGAGCACACCGGGCCGGCCGTACGCGGAGCGCGCCTGCCGGTACTAGGCGGGGGTCGGCGGCGTGTTCGGGTCGTGCGGCTGCTGCGCCCCGTGGCGGCCGGGCATCATCCCGGCCAGCCGGCCGCGGTTCTTCATCGCCAGGCCCAGGCCGCCGGCCAGCAGCGCCATCCCGCCCGCGCGCTTGCGACCACCGCCACCGGAGCGGCTCTTGCCCTTGGAGCTCGAGCCGAGCAGGCCCGTCAGCGCGCTCATGGCCTGATTGGCCGGAGACGACTTCTGGGGCTTGCGGCGACCGACGTGCCGCTTGGGCGGAGTGGGCCGGCCGAAGCGGCCGGCGGGCGCGGGCTGTGTGCGCGCGAAACGGCCGGACGTCGTGGACGAACGGTTGCTGGTGCGAGTTGCCATGGGACTCCTTCGGAAGGGACCTGGGTTCGGGTGGGCTCCCCGGCGCTCGACGGACGTCAAGCAGGAGTTGCGCGACGGGCGACCGACTACGGACCACCGTCACGCCCCGGCGGCCGCGGTGGGCCCCGGCCGTCGCGGCCGCGCCCACACGCGGTATGACTGGTGCATGCGAGTCGCGCTGATGATCGAGGGCCAAGAGGACGTCACCTGGGACGACTGGGTGGCGCTGGCCGAGACCTGCGAGCGCAGCGGCATCGAGGCGCTGTTTCGCTCCGACCACTACCTCTCGGTCGGCGGGGCGTTGCACCGCGGGGCGCTGGACGCCTGGGGCACGATCAACGCGCTGGCCGCGCGGACCTCGAGCCTGCGGCTCGGCACGATGGTGTCCCCCGCGAGCTTCCGCCATCCGTCGGTGCTGGGCAAGCTCGCGACGACCGCCGACCACGTGTCGGGCGGACGCGTCGAGCTCGGCCTCGGCACCGGCTGGTCGGAGATCGAGCACACCGCCTTCGGCTTCCCCTTCGGGTCGATGCGCGAGCGCATGGACGTCCTCGAGGAGCAGCTGGAGATCATCCACGACGGCCACTGGAGCCAGGACGACACGCCGTTCTCGTTCCAGGGCAAGCACTACACCTTGGACGGGCTGGTCGCACTCCCCAAGCCGATCCAGCGCCCCCATCCTCCGCTGATCCTCGGCGGCGCCGCCGGCCCGCGCGCGGCGCGCCTGGCCGCCCGGTACGCCGACGAGTACAACACCGTGATGCCCACGCTCGAGGAGATCGCCGAGCGGAGTGGGCGCATCGCCGCCGCCTGCGACGCCGCCGGGCGCGACCCGATCCCGTTCTCGGTGATGACGACCGGGCTGATCGGCGCCGACGAGGCCGACCTGCGCCGCCGCGCCGACGCGCTCGCCGCCTGGCGCATGGAACCGGTCGACA
>JAWVGD010000008.1:0-6340 GCA_033855515.1 Baekduia sp. | reverse complement strand
GCCGGCTCGGCCACCGCCCTGCAGGCCAAGGAGGTCGCGCGGCGCGCCGTCCGCAAGTCGCTCGTCCTGCTCAAGAACAACGCGCGCCTGTTGCCGCTGGCGCCGACGTCGAAGGTCCTGGTCGTCGGCAAGAGCGCCGACAGCCTCCAGAACCAGACCGGCGGCTGGAGCCTGAGCTGGCAGGGGACCGGCAACACGAACGCCGACTTCCCCAACGGGACGACCATCCTCGGCGGCCTGCGTCAGTCGCTCGGCGATGCGAACGTGACGTTCAGCGAGACCGGTGTGGGCGTCGACCCCGCGGCCTTCGATGCGGTCATCGCCGTCATCGGCGAGACGCCGTACGCCGAGGGCAACGGCGACCTGGGCAAGCGCTCGCTCGAGAACGCCGTGCTGCACCCCGAGGACCTCGCCGTGCTCGACCGCGTGAGCGGCAAGGGCGCGCCGGTGGCCACGGTGTTCCTGTCGGGGCGGCCGCTCTACGTCAACAAGGAGCTCAACCGCTCGGACGCCTTCGTGGCGGCCTGGCTGCCGGGCACCGAGGGCCAGGGCGTCGCCGACCTCCTGGTCAAGGGCCGCAACACCGGCCAGGGCTTCACCGGCACGCTGTCCTACAGCTGGCCGGGGGCCCCGTGCCAGGCGCCGCTGAACGCCGGCGATGACGGCTACGCGCCGCTGTTCGCACTCGGCTACGGCCTGCACAACGGGCAGACCGGGTCGGTCGGGCAGCTCGACGAGACGTCCGCAACGCGCTGTGTGGGCGGCGGGGGCGGCGGTACGGCCACCGACGACCTGGACATCTTCGTCCGCCAGGACGTGCCGCCGTACAAGAGCTACATCGGCTCGCCCGACAACTGGGGCGGCACGGAGCTCGGCAACGACCCCAGCGCCGTCATCGCTCACACCAACATCGAGGCGCGGACCTCCGATGTCAACGTCCAGCAGGACGCCCGGAAGATCACGTGGAAGGGAGGCCCCGGCCAGTTCTACCTGCAGTCCCAGGAGCAGGACCTGCGCCCGTACCTCAACGCCGACGGGGCGATCGTGTTCGACACGATCGTGACGCAGGCGCCGACGGCCCGCGTGGTCATCAGCGCCCACTGCACCTACCCGTGCTTCTCAGAGGCCGCGATGACCAAGGCCTTCACCGACATCGCCGACGGGGCCAAGCACACGGTGAAGGTGCCACTGCGGTGCCTCGACACCGGGTCGCTCGAGTTCGACCACATCAACACCGCGTTCCTCATCTACACCGAGGGGCAGATGGAGGCGGCGTTCGCGAACGTCCGCTGGGTACCCGGCGCCGGCAAGGACCCCGACGCGCTCCAATGCAGTGACCTGACATAGGTCTGTGGCCACGCCCAGGCGCCGCCGTCGTCTGCAGACGACCGGGCGCCTGGGCCGCTGGTCTCAGACGCGCCGGGCGGCGACCGCGTCGGACCGGCGCAGCAGGTCGGCTCCTCGGCGGAGCACGAGCGCGACGGCGCCGAGGACCTCGGCACGCTCGCCGAGCGTTCCCTCGACCACGTTGACGTCCTCGGCGGCCGAGCGGACGGCGCCGCGGCGCACCGCCTCCCGCAGCGGCTCGATGAGAAGGGGGCCGGCTGCGGCCAGGTCACCGCCGACCACGATCCGCTCGGGGTTGAAGAGGTTGCACAACGTCGCCACGGCGGTGCCGATCGCCGTGCCCGCGTCCGCGATCGCGCGAACGCACTCGATGTGGCCGTCGCTCGCGTAGCCGATCACGTCGCCGACCGCGACGTCGGCGCCCAACGGGCCGCGCAGCGGCGCCAGCATGGCCGCGGACCCCGCAAGGGTCTCGAGGCACCCGCGGTTGCCGCAGCGGCACACCGGGCCGGTCGGGTCGATGACGGTGTGACCGATCTCTCCGGCGGTGCCGCTGGTGCCCGTATAGGGCCGGCCGCCGATGATGAACCCCGCGCCGATGCCGGTGGAGACCTTCAAGTAGGCCATGTTCTCGGCCCCACGGCCCGCGCCCCACATCCACTCGCTCAGCGCCCCGAGATTCGCGTCGTTCTCCACCTCGACGGTGCGGCCCAGCGCATCGCTCATCGCATCGGCGGCCCGAACGCCGACCCAGCCGGGCAAGATGGTCGAGTCGCCCAGCTCGCCCGTGGGGCCGTGCACAGGCCCAGGAAGCCCCATCCCCACACCGGCGACGTCGGCCTGCTCGGCGTTCGCATCCGAGAGGACCTCGTCGACCAGGGCCGCGGCGTGCGCGATCGCCGCGGCCGCGGGGACGTCGGCGTCGAGCTCGTCGTGGCGCTCGGCGAGCACCTGGTGCGCCAGGTCCGAGACCACGACGCGCACGTGACGCTTGCCGAAGTCGAGACCGATGGCGACGCCGGCGTTGCGGTGCAGGGCGACGAGGACGGGCGGCCGGCCCACGGCCCCGGGCGGGCGCGGATCACCGCCGCCGGCGGCGGGCTCCGTCACGAGTCCGGCGGCCTGCAGCTCGGTGACCACCGCCGAGACGGTCGACGCCGCCAGACGCGTCCGACGAGCGAGATCCGCGCGGGACACCGCCCCGGTTTCAGCGAGCACGCCGAACACACGCGCGCGCGCATCAATCCGCGACGCCATGGGCCCGCTCATCCTGCTTCCTCCGAGGTGATCGGTGATCGGCGCATCAGACGGCAGGTTGCAGCGTACGCGTGAGAACGGTCAGCGCGGGTGCGACCCGGCGCCATCTCGACGACCAAAGGCCCGCAACCACGGGCCTTCCTGGTTCATCGCGGCGACAGCATCTGCACTGCGGCCGGCCGGCCCCCAAGCCCGTCCACGGGTGGCGCCCAGGCGTATCGGGAGGTCGTCATCGGACCGACCCAATGGCGTTGCCCGCGGTGGGACCGGTAGCGTCGGCGCGACCGCTGGTCTCGCCAGGAGGAGAGCCTCATGCAGATGTCACGCAGGTCCATGCTCGTCGGCTCGGGCGCCGCCCTTGCCGGGCTCGGCGTCCCACGCGGCGCGGCGGCGTCAGGCCCGGGCGCCCGCGGCGCTCGCAGTGCCCGCGTCGACGACCATGGGATGTCCGGCCTGCCGATCGTCATCGGCCACCGCGGCAGCCCCGCCTACCGCCCCGAGCACACGGTCGGCTCCTACATGTTGGCCATCGAGATGGACGCCGACTACATCGAGCCCGATCTCGTGTTCACCAAGGACGGCGAGCTCGTCGTGCGCCACGAGCCCGACATCGGCGCCACGACCGACGTGGCCGACCATCCCGAGTTCGCCGGCCGCCGCCGGACGGCGACGATCGACGGCGTGGTGTACGCCAACACCTGGTTCACCTTCGACTTCACGCTGGCGGAGCTGCGGACGCTGCGTGCCAAGGAGCGGCTGCCGGACGTGCGGCCGCAGAACACGGCGCTGAACGGCATCTTCCCCGTCCCGATGTTCCAAGAGGTCATCGACCTCGCCAAGGCCAACGGCGTCGGCATCTACCCCGAGACCAAGCACCCCACCTTCTTCAAGTCCTTGGGGTTCGACTTCGACAGACCGCTGCTGGACACCCTCCAGCGCAACGGGCTGGACCGCTCCGGCGCGAAGGTGTTCATCCAGTCCTTCGAGGTGGGCAACCTCCAGCGGCTGCGCCGCAAGACCCGCCTGCCGCTGATCCAGCTCATCGACGCTTCCGGCGCTCCGGCCGACTTCGTGGCCAACGCCGACCGCCGCACCTACGACGACCTCGTCACCCCGCAAGGGCTACGCGACATCGCCCGCTACGCCGACGGCATCGGACCGGACAAGAGCCGCATCATCGCCGGCAACGCCGCGGGCAAGCCGCTGGGCGCGCCGACCACCCTCGTGCCCGACGCGCATCGCGAGGGCCTGCTGGTGCACCCGTTCACGTTCCGCCCGGAGAACAACTTCCTCGCGTCCGACTTCCGCGCAGGCGACCCCAGCGGCCCCGAGTACCTGCACGCCCGCGGCGACCAGCCGGCCGAGCTCAGGCGGTACTACGAGCTCGGCGTGGACGGCCTGTTCGCCGACAACGCCGACACGGCCGTCGCGGTGCGAGCCAAGACGTTCGTGCGCGCGGCGACGGTCGGCGGCGGCTGACGTTCTTCGCGCGAAGCGAGTTCGCAGAGCGCTTCGACCAACCCCGATCACACCCGGAGCTGAACATGCCCGACGATGATCTCGTCAGCGTCCGCTACATCGTCGACGACGTCGGCGCCGCGGTCGACTTCTACACCAACAACTTCGACTTCACGCTGCTGTCCAACCCCGCCCCGGCGTTCGCCGACGTCGTCCGCGGCCGGCTGCGGTTGCTGCTCAGTGGCCCGACCAGCTCCGCCGGGCGACCGCTGCCCGACGGCACCACGCCGGCCCCAGGCGGATGGAACCGCATCCACCTGATCGTCGAAGACATCGCCGCCGAGGTGGCGCGCCTACGTGCGGCCGGCCTGACGTTCCGCAGCGAGATCATCTCGGGTCCAGGTGGCCAGCAGATCCTCACCGAGGATCCGTCGGGCAACCCGATCGAGCTCTTCCAGCCCGCCGCTCGCTGAAGCTGTAGCAGCCGCCGCGGCGTCGCGCTTCTGCCCGGACGCGCAATACCCTGGGGGCAATGGTCCGGCCCTCGCCAGCCAACGCGACGGTCGGGATCGAGCCGATGGGGTCGCACTTCGTCGTGACGACGGTGCCGGGCGACGGCCTCGCCGGTGCGCTGTTGGCCCTCCCCCACGTCCTGCGCGATCCCGTCCGCGAGCCGCACCGCTGGAGCGCGCCGGCGGTGCCGATCGTCGCGCGCGCCGTGCGCGCGCTGGTCGCGATGCACCGGGAGATCGCCCTCGAGCCCGACGCCGAGCGCCTGCTGGCCACGGTCGAGCAGCTGCCGGAGGGCGCGACCGCCGTCGCGCACTTCTGCGAGCACAAGCCCGGCGTGCCCGGCGTCGTCATCGCGATGGAGCCTGACCCCGAGCTGCGCGCGGCCTTCGCGCGCCTGCCCGAGCGCCGCCGCGACCCGGTCCTGGACCGCTGGTGGATCCCCGCGCGCGAGGCGCCGCTGGCGGCGCTCGGCGACGAGCTCGACCGCATCGGGACGCTCACCGCCACGCCCGAGGTCCGCAGGCGGGTCGGCCGCTACGAGCAGCCGTCGCTCAGCATGGCGGCCGTCGTCGACGTCGCGCACCGCTGCGACGTGTGCGTCGTCGAGAACGCGGCCGGCGAGGTCGGGCTGCGCCTCTGCCGCCGCTGCCATCCCGACCTCGAGCAGGAGCTGGCGGCGCTCGGCCTGGTGACGCGCACCTTCGACTCGTGGTGGGTCGCGATCCACGGCGACGGCGGGCTGCGCGCGCTGCTGGAGGCGCGGCCGGAGCTGCAGGGGGGCCACGACGTCCTCCCCGCGCTCGACGCCGCGGCGGTCCGGGCGGGCGCGGCCGACGCGCTGGAGGCGCTGTCGGCCGCCGAGGAGGGCCGGATCGACATCGACGGACTGACCGCGCCGCTGCGACCGTTCCAGGGCGCCGCCGTCGACTACGCCCTGCGCGCGCGCCGGACGTTCCTCTCCGACGAGCCCGGCCTCGGCAAGACGATCCAGGCGCTCGCCACACTCGAGGCCGCCGGCGCCTACCCCGCGCTGATCGTCGCGCCCGCCTCGCTGCGCCTCAACTGGCTGCGCGAGGCCGAGCGCTGGCTGCCGCACCGCACCCGCGCCGGGCTGAGCGGCGGCGACGTCGTGGGCGCGCGGGACATCGCGGTCGCCAGCTACGAGATCGCCCACACGCTGGTCGACGGGACGATCGCGGCGCCGCCGCGCGCGCTGGTCCTCGATGAGTCGCACTTCTGCAAGAACCCGACGGCGCGCCGGACGCAGGCGGTCACCGCGATCGCCACCGCGCTGCCCGACGACGCGATCGTCCTGCTGCTCTCCGGCACGCCGGTCCTCAACCGCCCCGAGGAGCTCGCCCCGCAGCTGAAGATCCTCGGCCGCCTCGACGAGATCGGCGGCGCCCGGCGCTTCGCCCGCGTCTACGCCCGCGGCCAGGAGCTCAACGTGCTCAACCGGCGCCTGCGCCGGACCTGCTTCGTGCGCCGCCGCAAAGCCGACGTGCTCCGCCACCTTCCAGCCAAGCAGCGGGTCATCGTCCCGGTCACGATCGCCAACGGCGGCGAGTACCGCGCCGCGCAGTCCGACGTCGCCCAGTGGGTGCGTGCGCAGGCCGAGGCCGACGCCCAGTTCGCCCTGGAGATCGCGGGCCTCGACGACGATGCCCGCGCCG
The DNA here is from genome assembly GCA_033855515.1 of Baekduia sp. Classification (GTDB taxonomy): domain Bacteria; phylum Actinomycetota; class Thermoleophilia; order Solirubrobacterales; family Solirubrobacteraceae; genus Baekduia. Next base: position 92 of record JAWVGD010000008.1, on the reverse strand, counting down.
CCGCCATCCGCGACCGCGGCCGCGAGGCCGAGCAGCGCGCCCGCCGCGCACAGGCCCTGGTCAGGATCACGCAGCTGGCGCTGCTCGCCGCG
>JAWVGD010000007.1:0-8651 GCA_033855515.1 Baekduia sp. | reverse complement strand
GCCTGGCCGCCCTGGCGCTGCGGCTTGTCCTCCGAAGGCTCCTGGGGCTCGTCGGCGACGCCCGCGGGCTCTTCCTCGGGATAGCCGGACTGCCCTTCCTGCGGTCGTTCCTCAGGCGATTCCATGCCCGTCGGCGTGCCCGCGGGGCGGCGGACGGAAACGCGCGGCGCCGCCAGACGCCAAGACGGCGGGCTCGCGCCCGCCGCCATCGCGCTCACCCGTCGCGCGCGTTGCCTCAGGTCTTGCGCTCGAGGTTCGCGACCTCGTCGGCCTTCGCGTCCGCGCGCTCCTGCGCCTGCGAGAGCTCGTCCTTCGCCTCGCCCTTGCGCTCCTCCTGGCGGCCTTCACGTCGCAGGGAGCTGTCGTCGGCGAGGTCGCCGGCGGCCTTCTTCGCGCGGCCGGTGATCTTGTCGGTGATGCCCATCGGTACGGCCTCCCGTGTCGGGTTCGCCTTGTCCCTACCCCACCGGCTCGCGAGTGATGCGTCGGTCAGTCCCGCGAGCGCGCGGACCACGTCGGCAGGCGCGATCTCCAGCAGCCCGGGATCCGGCACGTCCGCATGCGGATCGCCCAGCCGCCCCGCCCACAGCGCGCGATGCCATGGCCGTTCGGGCGGCGGACCCCACTCGCCGGGCGGTGTCGGGCCGAACAGGACCACCGACGGGGTGCCCATGGCGACCGCCAGATGCGCGATGCCGGTGTCCCCGCAGACGACGCGGGCCGCCGCGGCGACGGTCGCGGCGAGGCCCTCGAGGTCGGTCGCGCCCGCGAGGACCGCGCTCTGCGGCAGCGCGGCGTCGCGCGCGACCGCCAGCGCCGTCGCGCGCTCTTCGGCGCTACCCGTGACCACGACGGGCCGCCCCGCGCTGCGCTCGGCGCGCGCGACCGCCGCCCATCGCTCCGCCGGCCAGCGGCGCGCGCCGCTGGCCGCGCCGGGATGGATCACCGTGGCGCCTGCTGCCCCGGCGGGCGGCGCCACCGCCGGCGCGGGGAGGTCGAGCGCCGTGGGGTCGGCCTCGATGCCATAGCCCGCGAGCATCCGGCACCAGCGCGCGACCTCGTGCTCGCCGGCGAGCCAGCGCGGCCCGCGAGGCCACGCGTCCGGGTGCGCGAAGGCGAGCAGCCGGCGCGGCGCCGCGTCGAGCAGCACGCGATGGCTCTGCGGGCCGCGGCCGTGCAGGTTCACGGCGACGTCGGCGCCGCGCAGCGCCGGCGGCAGCGGGGCGAGCTCGGCCGTGTCGGCAACGGCGTCGACCGCGCCGCTCAACGCGGCCAGCGGGGCGATCGCCCGCGGCGCGGCCAGCACGCGGCGATGCTCGGGGAAGGCGCGCGCGAGCGCCCTCAGCGCAGGCACGCCGGTGAGGAAGTCGCCGAGCCCGAGAGCGCGGTAGGCGACCAGCAGCGGCGGCGCGGCGCTCACGGCCAGGACGGCTCGGTGGCCGGCGCCACCATCAGCTCGCGCACCTCGCAGCCCGGCGGCTGGAGCAGCGCGAAGACGACGCTCGCCGCGACGTCGGCCGGGTCGTTGAGATCCTGGTCGGCGGCGGGCATGAACTGCTCGGGCCGGCCGTCGAAGAAGTGCGTGCGCATCCCGCCCGGGAAGAGCAGCGTGACACCGACGCGGCCCGCGGTCTCGGCGGCCAGCGCCCGCGTGAAGCCGACGACGCCGAACTTGCTCGCGCAGTAGGCGGTCGCCGCCGGGAGGGCGCGCACGCCGAGCGTCGAGGCCACCGTGACCACCCGCCCACGCGAGCGCTCGAGATAGGGCAGCGCGGCGCGCACGACCGCCGCGGTGCCGAGCAGGTTGACCATCACGACCCGGTCCCAGTCGTCGGGATCGACGTCGAGCAGGTCCCCGCATGCGTCGGTGCCCGCGGCGGTGACGACGGCGGCGAGGCCGCCGTGCTCGTCGGCGACGTCGCGCACCGCCGCCTCCGCCTCGCGTGAGCGGGCGAGGTCGACTTCGCGATAGGCGATCCCGTCGGCGGGCGCCCGCCGGTCGAGCACGACCGGCGTGCCGCCCTCGCGCGCCACCGCCTCCGCGATCGCGGCGCCGAGCCCGCTCGCTCCGCCGGTCACGAGCACCGTCCCGAGGTCATCGTTCACGGGTCGTCGTCCTTTCGATCAGGTTCGAGGTCGAGCGGCCGGCCAGGTAGGGCACGGTGACGGCACGCCCGCCCCACTCGCCGAGGACGGCGCGCTCGGGCAGATCGGCCACGGCGTAGTCGCCGCCCTTCACCCACAGATGCGGTCGCAGCTCGCGCAGCACAGCGCTCGGCTCGTCCTCCGCGAAGACCGCGACGGCGTCGACGCAGCGAAGGCCGGCCAGCACGGCGGCGCGATCGTCCTCGCTCACGACGGGACGCTCGTCGCCCTTGAGCCGGCGCACCGAGGCATCGGCGTTCAGGCACACGATCAGGCAGTCGCCGAGCGCCCGGGCCGCGGCGAGCATGCGCACATGCCCGGCGTGCAGGAGGTCGAAGCAGCCACCCGTGGCGACGACGGTGCCGCCGGCCGAGCGGATCCGGCGCGCGAGTGCGCCGGCGTCCTCGCGGCGGGCGAACCGACGGCGCCGCGCGGGGCCCGCATCCGCGCTCACCGCGCTCGCGCCGCCGGCGGCCACGAACGCGGAGGCCGCCTCGACGGCGGCGCGCGCCGCCTCGCTGGGCAGCGCACCGTCGGCGAGCCGGCCGGCGGCGGTCGCGGCGAAGCGGTCGCCGGCGCCGCACGGGTCGCCGGCGGCGACGGGCGGGGCCGGGATCGCGAGCGCCGGGCCATCGCCGCCGATCAGCAGCGCACCGCGCGCGCCGAGCGTCACGCAGACGTCGACGGCCTGCCAGCGCCGGGCGAGCGCGCGGCCCGCGTCCTCGGCGGCGGCGAACGGCTCGTCGCCGCCGCTCCCGGCGAAGGCGGCGGCCTCGGCCGCGTTGGGCGTGACGAGCAGCACGCCGGGGACCGGATCGGCGCCGCGCGGATGCGGGTCCCAGACGATGGGCGTGGTGGCCGGCAGCGATTCGAGCGCGGCGCGCACGCCGGGCTCCGCGCTGACGCCCCGCCCGTAGTCGGAGACCAACACCGCATCGGCGCCGGCGAGCGCCGTCCGGACCGCCTCGTCGCACGGCCCGCACGTTCGCGACTCGCCGCCGAGGTCGAGCCGCACGAGCGCCTGCCCGGATGCGCGCACGCGCACCTTCTCCGGCGTCGCGCCGCGCAGCCCCAGGTCGCAGATGCGCACGCCCACAGCCTCGAGCAGCCCGCGCAGCCGGTCGCCGGCGGCGTCGGCGCCGAGCGCGCAGACGAGCGTGACGTCGTGGCCGTCGGCGGCGGCGAGCACCGCCGCGAGCGCGGCGCCCCCGGGGCGCGGACGCTCCTCGATCGCGTCCACCACCGGGACCGGCGCGTCGGGTGCGAGTCGCTGCGCGCGGCCGTCGAGGTCGCGGTCCAGCAGCGCGTCGCCGACGACGGCGAGGCGGGTCACGCGAGCTCCTCCTCGAACGAGGCGCACAGCAGGTGGACGGCGATCAGGTGGATCTCCTGCACCGTCGCGGTGTGTGGCGAGTCGACGCACAGCACCTCGTCACAGGTGAGCGCCAGCGCGCTGCCCGGTCGCCCGCACAACCCCCAGGTCGTCATGCCGCAGGCGTTGGCGGCGGCGACGGCCGCCAGCACGTTGGCCGAGCCGCCGGAGGTCGAGAGCGCGACGAGCACGTCCCCGGCACGGCCGTGCGCGCGCACCTGGCGCGCGAAGACCTCCTCGATGCCGTAGTCGTTGCCGATCGCCGTCATCGCCGACGACTCCGAGCACAGCGCGATCGCGCTGAACGGCGGCCGGTCGTCGCGGTAGCGGCCGACGAGCTCGGACGTCAGGTGCGTCGCCTGCGCCGCGGAGCCGCCGTTGCCCGCGGCCAGCAGCCGGCCGCCGGAGCCGAGCACGGCGGCGAGCCGCCGCCCCCACGTCTCGATCCGCGACGCGTCTTCGCGCAGTGCGGCGAGCGGCTCCTCGAGCTCGTCGAGATGGCGGATGCCGGCGGGCAGCGGGCGGGTGAAGCGGCTCATGCCGTGACCCCGCGATGCGGTCGCGAGAAACGCCCGGCGGGCGCGGCCAGCGGGACGTAGGTGGCGCGCGTCGCGGCGGCGATCCGGTCCCAGCCGAAGCGCCGGCAGGCGCGCCGGCGGCCCGCGCGGCCCTGCGCCGCGCGCCGCGCCGGGTCGCCGAGGAGGGCCGCCAGCGCGGCCCCGAGCGCCGCCGGGTCCCGCGCCGGGACGTGCAGGCCGGTGACGTCGTCCACCACGGAGTCGATCTGGCCGCCGACCGCTGTCGCGACGACGGGGATGCCGCAGGCCATCGCCTCCAGCGGGACGATCCCGAACGGCTCGTACCAGGGCGCGCAGGCGACGACGTCTGCGGAGCGCAGCAGCGCCGGCATGGCGTCGCGGCTGACGCAACCGCGCAGCACGAGGCGGTCCTCGACCCCGAGCGTCGCGGCGAGGGCGCGCAGCCGTTGGGCCTCGGGATCGGCGCCCAGCGCCGCCGCATCGGGGCCGCCGGCGACGTGCAGCTCGGCGCCCGGGACGAGCGTGAGCGCGCGCACGAGGTCGGCGATGCCCTTGCGCTCGACGAGCCGGCAGGCGGCGACGATCCGCCCCGCTCTGCCGACGCGCCGCTCCGCCGGCCCGTCCGGGCGAAAGCGCTCGAGGTCGACGCCGCAGGGGATGACGCTGACGCTGTGGCGATCGGCGCCCATGCGCGCCAGCTCGAACACCTCGTCCGAGCACGTGGCGACGATCCGGTCGGCCTCGCCCGCGATCCGGCGCTCGAGCGCGATGCGCTCGGGTGGGCTCGTGTCGCGGCCGCCCTGGTGGCGGCGCTTGACGGTGCCGAGCGCGTGGAACGTCTGCACGACCGGGATGCCGAGCTCGCCCGCGGCCTCGAGCGCGGCAAGCCCGGACATCCAGAAGTGGGCGTGGACCACGTCGGGCCGCTCGGCGGCCCAGCGCTCGCGCAGCTCGGCGGCGAATGCCGGCATGTGCGCCAGCAGCGCGTCCTTGGGGACCTCGGTCGGCGGCCCCGCGTCGATGTGGTCGACGGTCACCCCCCACCTGAGCGGCACCTGGCGCGGCAGCGATGGGTCGTCGCGGCGCGTGTGCACGACGACCGCGTCCCCCCGGCGGGCGAGTGCGGCGGCCAGCGCGGCGACGTGCACGTTCTGGCCGCCGGCGTCGACACCCCCGAGCGCCGCCAGCGGGCTCGCGTGCTCGGAGACCATCGCGATCCTCATCGCAGTGCCTCCGCCGCGGTGCCGGCCCACCGCGCCAGCAGGTCGTCCCAGTCGTCGTGGAAGCGCTCGAGCCCGTAGCGTTCGAGCGCTGCGGCCCGCGCCGCGCGCCCGCGCTCGGCCGCCTCGTCGGGATCGGCCATCAGCGAGCGCAGGGCGTCGGCCAGCACGTCGATCCGCGTCGAGACCGTACCGGCTGCCGCGGGCACCGCCTCGTGGACCTCGGTCGTCCCGAGTGCCACGACCGGCATGCCGAGGTGCATCGCCTCCAGCAGCGAGAGCCCGAGCGAGGTCCACCGGATCGGGTGCAGGTAGGCGCGCCGGCGGGCCATCTCCGTGTGCAGCGCATCCTGGGGTAGGTCCTCGATGCCGCGCACCGGCGCCGGGGCCGCGGTCGCGTCGATGCCGAAGAGGTCGATCGGCGCCGCGTCGGCGAAGCGGGCGAGCAGATCGGTGCCGGTGACGCGGCCGCGCCGTCGGGCCTCGTTGACGACGACCGCGGCGCGCTCGAGCTCGCCCGTATAGCGCGCGCCGGGGTCGACGATGCCGTGCTCGACGACTCGGGTCGCGGTCGCGCCCGCGTCCCAGAAGAGCTCATTGAAGTGGGTGACGTGGACAAGCAGCAGATCGTCGCGATCGGCGGCGGGATGGCGCATGTCCGCGATCCGGCCCTGCGGGGCGTTGTGCTCGACGTAGACCGCGGCGACGTCCCGGCCCGGGCGCCGGCCGGTCCAGGCCTCGCACAGGTGCTCGAGCTCGTGCGGGCGCTGCAGCACGACAAGATCGAACGGCTCTTCGCGCAGCGCGTCGGGCGCGAGCTCGCGCACGCCGTCGGGCCAGGCGTACGTGCGGGCGATGCCGACGCCGTCGGCGCCGCGGTCGCGCAGGACCGGCACCACGTACTCGTGCGGGCCGTGCACGAACGCAGTCGTCCACGCTCCGTGGACATGCCAGAGCAGGATCCTCATGCCGCGACCTCGACCGGCGCGAGCCGCTCGACCGCGGCGACGACATCCTCGACCGCGACGCCTCCGAGGCACGGATGCCCGGGGACCGGGCAGTCGCGCGCGCGGCACCCGGCGCACGGGACGTCGGCGAAGTGAAGCTCGTGCGCGACTCGCCACGGCCGCCACCGCACCGGCGGGACGGTCGGCGCGAACAGCGATACGACCGGCGTCCCGACGGCGGCCGCGAGGTGCGCCGGGCCGGTGTTGCCGACGACGATCGCGCGCGCTCCCGCGATCACCTCGGCAACCCCAGCCAGGCTGGTGGCGCCGCCGAGGTCGAGCACGCCGGCGTGCGTCCCGGCAACGTGCGCGGTCAACTCGCGCTCGTTCGGGCCGCCGGTGACCACGACGCACCGCCCTGCCGCGACCAGAGCCGCGACGAGCTCGGCGCTGCGCTCGGGTGCCCAGGCCCGCGCGGGCACCGAGGCGCCGGGATGGACGACGACGTAGTCGTCCGGCAGTCCGGCCGGCGCCGCCGCGTCGTCGCGCCGGACGCGCAGCGCTCCGTCGTCGGAAGGCGGCAATGCGAAGCCGGCGGCCGCGGCGAGGTCGAGCGCGCGCTCGACCTCGTGCACGTCGTCGGAGATCCGGTGGCGCAGGTCGAGCAGTGCGCCCGGGTAGTCGACGGAGGTCGCGGCGATCCAGGGCACGCCGGCGAGGCGCAGCATGAGCGCGGTCGGCAGCGGGCTCTGGTGGAAGGAGCCGAAGACGACGGCGCGGTCGACCTCGAGGGCGGCGATCCGGGCGACCAGCGCCGCGACGTCCGCAGGATCGACTCGATCGGGCTCGGGGTCGATCCACGGCGCACGCCACACGATCCGGTCGTCGACCCCGGGCAGCAGCGTGGCCGCACGGCGGCCGCGGGGCCCGCAGAGCAGCGTCACGCGCGTCGACCCGGCTGCGAGCGCGCGGATCGCCGGTCCCGCGAGGAGCACGTCGCCGTCGTTGTCCAGGCGCACGGCGAGCACGTGGGTCATGCCGCGACCTCCAGCGTGCGCCCGAGCTCGACGCGCACGCCGGCGAGCGGCTCCGGGGACGGCGCGCCCGGGACCCGGCCGTCGAGCAGCAACTCGATCGCGGCGCGAAGATCCGGGGCGACCTCGGGCGCGCCGGCGATCTCCTGGGGCAGGGTGCGGGCCGTGGGGACGAGCACGCCGCGTGCCCCGGCGGCGTGCGCCGCCTCGACGTCAGCGCCGATGTCGCCGACGACCGCGCAGTCCTCGGGCGCGACGCCGAGCCGCGCCGCGGCGCGCAGGACGAGGCCGGGCGCCGGCTTGCGGCACTCACAGCCGTCGCCGGAGCCGTGCGGGCACCACTCGATCGCCCCGAAGGGCCCCAGCAGGGCCTCCAGGCGACCCATCACCGCCCGTACCTGGTCCTGCGTGATCCGCCCCCGCGCCACGCCGCTCTGGTTGGAGACGACGCCGGTGCGCAGACCGGCGGCGCGCACCCGCGCCAGCGCCTCCGGCGCGCCGGCGACCGGCTCCACGCGGCTCGGATCGCCGTTGTGGGGCACATCGACGACGATGGTCCCGTCGCGGTCGAAGAGGATCGCGCGGGGGCGCGGACGCGGCGCGCGGTCGGCGTCGCGCAGTGCGCGCGGCAGCCTGGCGAGTCCGCGCAGCCACCAGCCGGTCGCCCAGAACGGGAGCGCGGCGCTCGTCAGCATCATCGTCGCGGGCGCGCGCCCCGTGCGCGGGCCGGGAGCGATCCGCGCCCAGGCCAGCTCGGCGGTGCCCGCCGCCCAGGCGGCCCCCAGGCCGGCGGCGCCCCCGGGCCGCCCGGCCGCGGCCAGCCCGGCCGCGGCGATGCCCGCCGCGGCGGTGGCGAGATGGCGCGGCCGGCGCCCATGCGGCACGCCCGCGCGCTCGCGCCAGGTCCGCCCGTGCAGCGCACGCATCAGGACGTCGTCGGCGTTGCCGGCCTGCTTGGCGAGCGACACCAAGGGACCGGCCTCGCCGACCGGATGCAGGACACGCCGCTCGCCCTCGACGATCCGCCATCCGGCCGCGATGAGCCGCAGGCCGAGGTCGGCGTCCTCGCGGTAGGCCCGCGGGAAGCGCTCGTCGAATCCGCCGACGGCGGCGAGCGCCTCGCGCCGGTAGGCCAGGTCGGCGGTCGCCCAGCGCGCGTGCTCGAGGCCGCCGACGTTGCGCTCCCAGTCGGTCGGCCGGCGGTGGCGCGGCAGCGGGACGCGGATCCGGCCCTCGGAGCCGGCGACGTCGGTGCCGGCGCGCTCGAGGTCGGCCAGCAGTGCGTCGGCCCAGTCCTCCGGCGGCTCGACGTCGTCGTCGAGGAAGGCCACCCAGTCGGCATCCGACGCCCGCCACCCGCGGTTGCGCGCGGCGGCCGGCCCGCGGCCGCCCGA
>JAWVGD010000006.1:0-4565 GCA_033855515.1 Baekduia sp. | reverse complement strand
CCCGAACTTCGGCAAGAAGTCGATCGACGAGGTCATCGAGACGCTGCACGCGCGCGGGCTTGCGCTGCGCGAGGACTAGGCGAGCCTTCGCCCAGGGGGCGAAGCTCGCAGCGGGTGTTCGCCCGGGGGCTCACACCCGCAGCCCCGGTACTTACGAAGGAAACTGATCTCCATGCGCCACCAGAAGACCCGTCACAAGCTCAGCCGCGACACCGCCCATCGCAAGGCGCTGCTGGCCAATCTCTGCAAGGAGATCATCCAGCACGAGCGGATCAAGACGTCGGAAGCCAAGGCCAAGGCCGTCAAGCCCGAGGTCGAGCAGCTCATCACGCTGGCTCGCCGCGGCGATCTGCACGCCCGCCGTCAGGCCCTGTCGATCCTGGGCCAGGACAAGTTCACGGTGCACAAGCTGTTCGAGGAGGTCGCTCCGCGCTACGTGGACCGGCCCGGCGGCTACACCCGCATCCTCAAGCTCGGCCCGCGTCGCAGCGACGCGACCGAGATGGTCTTCATCGAGCTCGTCTAGCTCGGTCGATCACCAGGAGCGCGTCTCCGACGGGCGTCCGGCGACGGGCGCCCGCCGTCGTTCTGGGTACCCTTCGCGGCCATGACCGAGTTCTCCAGCGGCGCCTACGCAGGGGCACGAGCACGCGAACGCGCGAGCACGCGGATCCTCTTCGGCCGCAACTGACCGCGCGGCTGGAGCTCGAGTACGACGGGACCGGCTTCGCGGGCTGGGCGCGTCAGCCTGGTCTGCGCACGGTGCAGGGGACCGTCGAGGACGCGCTGGCGACCCTGCGCGGCGGGCGGCGCGTCGACCTGACCGTCGCGGGGCGCACCGATCGCGGTGTCCACGCATGGGCGCAGGTCGCCTCCTACGAGGGCGAGCCGGTGAGCGTGCGCGGGCTCAACGCGGTGCTGCCCGAGGACGTGGCGGTCCTCTCCTGCGAGGCGGCGCCCGACGGCTTCGACGCGCGGCGCGACGCGACGTCGCGGACCTACTGCTACCGGATCCACCGGCGCCGCACGCGCTCGGTCTTCGAGCAGCGGCGGGCGCTGCACTGGCCGCACCGGCTGGACGTCGAGCGGCTGCACGCGTGCGCGGCGCTGCTGGCCGGCGTCCACGACTTCACGGCGTTCACGCCGACCGAGACCGACCACGTGCACTTCACGCGCGGCATCGAGCTGGCGGAGTGGCGCGAGGACGGTGAGCGCCTGGAGTTCTGGATCCGGGCCGACGCGTTCCTGCGGAACATGATCCGCGTGCTCGTCGGGACCATGCTCGAGGTGGGACAGCAGCGGCGCACGCTGGAGGACTTCGCCGCCCTGCTGGTGGGCGCGCCGCGCGCGGCGGCGGGGCCCACGGCCCCGCCCCACGGGCTGTACTTCGCCGCGGTCGGCTATCCGACCGCGGCGGAGCTACTACTAGAGCGCGGCGCCGCGGCCCCGGTAGCCGTTGAAGAAGATGACGAGGGCGACGATCGCCAGCGCGAAGAGGATCGGGTGCACGATCGCGCCGCCGGCGATGGCGATGATCAGTAGCACGATGCCCAGGATGAGCCACAGCATGGGAGGGGTCCTCTCAGTAGACGGATGACTTGTTCAGCCGCCCAAAGGGTTCCCAGCGCAGGGTCTCCTCCAAACCGCCACTTTTTTCTCGCGCAAGACGGACGGCCCGGCCGCCGGGCTCTGCCTGCGGCGACGTATCCTCAGAGGGTGCGCGTGCTGCTGACCAACGACGACGGGATCGACGCCGAAGGGCTGCAGCGGCTGCGGACGGAGCTGCTGGGCACGCCCGGCGTCGACCTCGCGGTCGTCGCCCCGGACGGGAACCGCTCGGCGATCGGGCGGGGGATCACGACGCGCCGCGCGCTGGCGGTCGAGCGCCTGGAGTTCGGCGACGGCACGTTCGGCTACGCCACCGACGGCACCCCGGTGGACTGCGTCCGGCTCGCGAGCCTCGGGCTGGTCGAGGACTGGCGGCCCGACATCGTCGTGGCCGGGATCAACCACGGGTCCAACCTCGGCGACGACGTCACGTACTCGGGCACGGTCGCGGCGGCCATGGAGGGGCTGCTGCTCGGCCTGCCGGCGATCGCCGTCTCCCAGCAGTCCGAGATGCGCGAGATGGACTTCCGCCTGGGCGCGGACTTCGTCTTCGACGAGGCCGCGCGCTTCACCGCGCGGGTCGTCGCCGAGCTCGAGCAGGTGCCGTTGCCGCCGAGCACCCTGTTGAACATCAACGTGCCCGCGGGCGGGGCGGCCGGCGTCGAGGTCGCCCGCCTCGGCAAGCGGATCTACCGCGACCAGCTGCAGGCGCACGAGGACGATCCGGCGACCGGGCGGCCGCGGTTCTTCATCTACGGCGCCGATCCCGGGTACGAGGACGAGCCGGGAACCGACCTCGCCGCCCTGGCGGCCGGCCGGATCACCGTGACCCCCGTCCACATGGACCTCACGCACCACGACGGCCTCGGCCCGCTCGGCGCCGCCGACCTGCAGCGCCTGCTGGCGCCGGCGGCCGAGGAGGTCGAGTGACCGAGGCGCCGTCGCCCCAGCGCACGCCGGACGAGGTTGCCGCGCGCGCCGCGCAGCTGCGAGCCGAGCTCGCTCACCACAGCCACCGCTACTACGTCCTCGACGATCCCGAGATCGGCGACGACGTCTACGACGCGCTGCTGGACGAGCTCCGCGCCATCGAGGCGGCCCACCCGGAGCTGCTGCGCCCCGACTCGCCCACCCAGCGTGTCGGCGGCACGCCCGTCTCCAGCCTCGCGAAGGTGACCCACGCCCAGCCGATGCTGTCGCTGGCCAACGCCCGCAGCGCCGGCGAGCTGCGGGCGTGGGTCGCGCGGATGCGCAACCACCTCGCGCGTGAGGGGATCGAGGACGCGGCGTTCACGTACGTCTGCGAGCCGAAGATCGACGGGCTGGCCATGTCGCTGCTCTACCGCGACGGGGTGCTCGAGCGCGGAGCGACGCGCGGCAACGGCGAGGTCGGCGAGGACGTCACGCACAACTTGCGCACCATCCCGTCGATCCCCCTGCGAATTCGGGCTGCCCACCCCGACGACGTCCCGCCCCTGCTGGAGGTGCGCGGCGAGGTCTACATGTCGCTGCCCGACTTCCAGGCGCTCAACGAGCGCCGGGCCGAGGCCGGGGAGTCGACCTTCATGAACCCGCGCAACGCCGCGGCGGGCACGGTGCGCCAGCTCGACCCGCGGCTGGCGGCCCAACGGCCGCTGTCGATGTGGTGCTACGGCGTCGGCGTGACGGAGGGCCTGCGGTTCACGAGCCATTCGGAGTCGCTGCAGTGGTTGAAGGCGCACGGGTTCCGCGTCAACGACGACATCGTCGCGCTGCGCACCGAGGACGAGGTCGTGGCGCAGTGCCTCGCCTGGCACGACCGCCGGGGCGGCCTCGACTTCGAGATCGACGGCGTCGTCGTCAAGGTCGACGACGTCGAGCTGCAGCGGCGCCTGGGCGTGGCCGGACGCGACCCACGCTGGGCGATCGCCTGGAAGTTCCCGCCCACCACGGCCGTCACCGCGCTGAAGGACATCCTCTGGAACGTCGGCAAGTTCGGCGATCTCCATCCGTTCGGGGCGCTGGAGCCCGTCCGCGTCGGCGGCGTGACGGTCAAGCTCGCGACGCTCCACAACGAGGAGGACCTCGCGCGCAAGGACGTGCGCGTCGGCGACGACGTGATCGTCCTGCGCGCCGGCGACGTCATCCCGCAGATCGTCTCGCCCGCGCCGCACGCCGTCGAGCGGCCCGGCCGCGCGGCGCCGCCGCGCCCGCCGTCGCGCTGCCCCAGCTGCGACACGCCCACCGTCAAGCCGGAGGGCTCGGTCTTCACCAAGTGCCCCAACATCGCCTGTCCGGCGCGCCAGTGGCAGCTGCTCAAGCACTTCGCCAGCCAGGGCGCGATGGACATCGACGGCCTCGGCGAGCGCCAGGTCGCGCTGCTGCAGAAGGCCGGGCTCGTCCGGACGGCCGCCGACTACTACCGGCTGACGCCCGACCGGCTGACGGGGCTGGCCGGCCTGGGGGAGATCTCGGCGCGGCGGCTGGTCGACGCCATCCGGGCCTCCGCGGACCGGCCGTTCGGCCGTGTGCTGTTCGCCATCGGGCTGGAGGAGGTCGGCGCCGTCACCGGCCGCAACCTCGCCCAGCAGTTCCGGACGGTCGACGCGCTGCTGGGCGCCACGCCCGAGCAGATCCAGGCGACGCCAGGCGTGGGGCCGATCATGGCCCGCCGCATCCACGAGCAGCTCGCCGACGACGGGATGCGCGCGCTGATCGCCGACCTGCGCGAGCAGGGGCTGACGTTCGAGGAGGCCGGGCCGCCGCCGGGCGAGGGCGCGCTGCGTGGCAAGACGTTCGTGCTGACCGGGACGCTGCCCGACCTCACGCGCGAGCAGGCGACCGAGCGGATCGGCGCGGCGGGCGGCCGGGTGACGTCGTCGGTGTCCAAGAAGACCGACTACGTCGTGGCCGGCGACTCGCCGGGGGCCTCGAAGGTCCAGAAGGCCGAGCGCCTGGGCGTGGCGATGATCGACGAG
>JAWVGD010000005.1:0-5344 GCA_033855515.1 Baekduia sp. | reverse complement strand
CTGCTCCTCATCCTCGCGGGCTCGTGGCTGTCGACCGACGGGCGCCTCCCGCCGGGGCTCGGCAACCCGATCGGCCGGCTGCACGGTAGATTCCGTCCCGATCTTGTAGATCGGCAACCGGATGTTGCCGACGATCTCTCTCCAAGTTCCAGCAGCGCCTTCTGGACGCCGGCCGCCTCGGACCTGGGCGTATGACCAGGCATCCCGCCTCGGGTTCCGGCATCATCGGTGCCGATGGGGGAGCTGCGGCGACGTGACGGATCACGACGCGCGACCGGACGGGACGTCCTGGTCGTGGCGTGGCTGTGCCTGCTCGTCGTGCTCGGAGCGGCCGCTCCGGCGGGCGCCGCAAGCCTGACCAACAGCGGCAGCGACCTCCGCGACGGCTGGTATCCCGACCAGCCCGCGCTGTCGCCCGACGCGGTCGGCGGCGGCACGTTCGGCCAGCTCTGGCAGGCCACGGTCGACGGCCAGGTCTACATGCAGCCGCTCGTGCTGGGCCAGCGCGTGATCGTGGCGACCGAGCGCAACAAGGTCTACAGCCTCGACGCCCAGACCGGGGCGCAGGCATGGACGAAGAGTCTCGGGGCGCCCTACCAGGCCGCCGACGTCGGCTGTGGCGATCTCACGCCGGACCTGGGGGTCACGTCGACGCCGGTCATCGACCCGGCGACCAACACGGTGTACTTGACGCACAAGACCTACGTGTCGGGCACCACGGGGGCCGCTGCCTGGTGGATGGACGCGCTGGACGCCGCGACCGGCTCGCAGCGCGCGGGCTTCCCGGTGCGCATCGGCGGCACCGCCCAGAACGCGCCCGGCATGACGTTCGACGCCAAGTACGAGCTGCAGCGCCCGGGGCTGCTGCTCATGGGCGGCGTCGTCTACGCCGCGTTCGGCGGCCACTGCGACATCACGCCCTACCAGGGCTGGGTGTTCGGGGTGAGCACCGCCGGCGTGGTGAAGGCGCGCTGGAGCGCCGTGACCAGCGGCAGCGGCGCCGGGATCTGGCAGTCCGGGGCCGGGCTGATGTCCGACGGGCCGGGGCGCATCTTCCTGTCCACCGGCAACGGCGGTGCGCCGGCGCCGCCGCTGGCGACGCCGAACGGGATGTTCGGCGAGTCGGTCGTCCGGCTGGCGGTCCAGGGCGACGGTACCCTGAAGGCCCAGGACTTCTTCGCGCCTTACGACGCCGCCAAGCTCGACGAGTACGACGCCGACTTCGCCTCCGGTGGCGTGACCGCGCTGCGCGACGACGCCTTCGGCACCACCAGTCATCCGCACCTGGCGGTCGCCGTCGGCAAGGCGGGCTATGTCTACCTCCTCGACCGCGACCGACTCGGCGGCATCGGGATGGGTCCCAGCGGCGGCGACGACGTCCTCGGCCGCACCGGTCCCGACGGTGGCGTGTGGTCGCGGCCGGGAGTGTGGCCGGGCGACGGCGGCTGGGTCATCGTCCCGACGGCCTCGGGCGCGTCGGCCGACGGCCCGCAGGCGTGGGGCTCCTCGGGCTTCCTCAAGATGTACCAGTACGGGGAGTCGGCCGCCGGCGTGCCCTCGCTGGCCCTGCGCGCCCAATCCGACGACCCGTTCGGCTTCGGCTCCAGCGCGCCGGTCATCACGTCGGACGCGACGAAGACGGGGACCGCGCTCGCGTGGGTCATCTGGTCGCCGGACGGCAGCGGCGTGGGAGCGCAGCTGCGCGCCTACGACGCGGTGCCCACGCCGGACGGCCGGCTGCGCCTGCGCTGGTCGGCGCCCGTCGGCCAGGCCGCGAAGTTCGCGATGCCGGGCGTGGGCGATGGGCGCATCTACACCGCCACGCGCGACGGCAAGGTCACCGGCTTCGGCGCGCCGGTCGCCGCGGCCGTGCAGGCGCCGGCGACGACGTTCCCGGTCACGACGGTCGGCGACACCTCCACGCAGCCGGTGACGCTCACCGCCGGACGCGCCGTGACGATCACGGGCATCACGTCCGGGAGTGCAGCCTTCGCGCCGGCGCTCGCCGGGCTCGGGCTGCCGCGGACGCTGGACGCCGGCCAGACGCTCGCGGTGCCGGTGAGCTTCGCACCGGCGCAGCCCGGCGTCGTGGGCGGCACGCTGACGGTCGCGACCGACCAGGGCTCGTTCGCGTTCGGCCTCAGCGGAACCGGGCAGGCGCAGGAGGCGCTGCTGACCGCGACGCCGCCGACGCTGTCGTTCGGCGGCGCGATCGTGGGCGACACGCGCGCGGGCACCGTGACCTTCGGCAACGGCGGCGGGCAGCCGCTGACGATCTCCGGCGTGGCGGCGCCCGGCGCGCCGTTCTCCGCGCCCGACGCCCCGGCGGTCGGCGCGACGATCGCGCCGGGCGCATCGATCACCGTCACCGTGCGCTACCAGCCCACGGCAGCCGGGCCGGCGAGCGGCGAGCTCACGCTGCAGACCACGGCCGGCGCGAAGACGATCGGTCTTTCGGGCAGCGCGGGGCTCGGGCCTCACCTGGCGATTGATCCGGTGGCGGGGTGGACCTTCGGCGACATCGAGGTCGGCACGTCGAAGACCGCGTCGGTGGTGCTCTCCAATACGGGCGACAGCCCGATGTCGATCACGAAGTCCAAGCCGCCGCTCGGCGCGGCGTTCGAGGTGCTCGACGCGCTGCCGGAGGGCTCGACGCTCCCGGCCGGCGCCAGCCGCACCCTGCGGATCCGCTTCACGCCCACCGCGGCCGGGGAGGTCGCGTCGTCGTGGACACTCAACGCGGCCGATGGGACCGGCGTGCACGAGGTTGCGGTGACGGGGACGGGTATGGTCGCGGCGCCGGCGGCGCCGACCGGGGGCGCCGGCGGCGCGCCGAGCGGGGGAGACACGCCGGGCGACGGCGGCACGACCGCGCCCGCGGCGCCCTCGGCCCCGGGCCCCGATGCCACTGCAGTGCTGGACGCGCCGGCGCTCACGCCCGCCCTGATCGGGCCCGGCCTGGTCGGCGGCCAGGGCGTGGTCGTGCCTGAGCCCAAGGTGCGCGCCGACCTCACGGTCCTCAAGGCGACGCTCGGGCGCGACGGTCGCCGCGTCACGGTCACGGGTCGGGCCAACGCGCAGGCGGCCGGGGCGCTGAGCGTCACGCTCCAGGCCCGGCGGGCCGGGCGGCGGACCGTCACGGTGACGACGAGCGGCCGACTTGCCCGTGGACGCTTCACCGTGCGGCTGGACCTGCCGCGCAGCGCGCGGACGTGGCGCTCGCTGCACGTCCTGGTGCGGTTCGGCGGCAGCGACCGCGCCTGGGCGGCCGCCGGGTCGCTGGTGGTCGTGCACGGCCGCTAGATTGGCCGTCCTTGAGCGCCTTCGACGAGCTGATTCCCCACCCGGGCCAGGGTCGCCGCTTCGAGCAGACCGTCCTGCCCGGGCTGGCCGACGCCGCCCCCGGGGGGCGCGTGCGCCTCGACGCGCTGGCGCGCTGGCTGCAGGACGTCGCGCTGGCCGACGTCGACGACGCGGGTGTCGGCGACCGTGCGGTGTGGGTCGTGCGGCGCGCGCGGATGGCCGTCCGGCGGTTCCCGCGCTTCGGCGATCGGGCGGCGCTGTCGACGTGGTCCAGCGGCCTGGGCCGTATGTGGGCTCAGCGGCGCACGACGGTGACAACCGCTGCCGGCGGCCACGTCGAAGCCGTTGCGCTGTGGGTCCATCTCGATCCCCAGAGCGGCCGGCCCGTGCCGCTGACCGACGAGGAGCTCGAGCTCTACCGGCCGTCGGTCGCCGGCCGTGAGATCAAGGCACGGCTGCGGCATCCCGCGCCGCCCGCCGGCACCGGCGGGCGCCCGTGGTCGTTTCGCACGACGGAGCTCGACCTCGCAGACCACATCAACAACGCCGCGTACTGGTCGGTCCTCGAGGACGAGCTGCTGACCGCCGGGGACGAGCCCGCGAAGCTCGACGCCGAGCTCGAGTTCCGGACGCCGGCGCAGCCGGGGGCGTTCTCGGTCATCGCCGACGGCCATCACCGCTGGATCGTGGCGGCCGACGGCGCCTTCCACGCGTCGTTCCTGCTGGCCCGCTGACGCATCACCGATGACTTAGGCGCCGCGGCGTCGTCTCACCGGGCATGATCGCTCGCTCACCGCATCCCAGGAGCCCTCAGATGACCGCAACCCCCTTGTCCTCCATCACCGGCGTCGACTTCGTCGCCGTCCCGGCGCAGGACTTCGACGCCTCGGTGCACTTCTACGGCACCGTGCTCGGCCTGCCGTTCGTCAAGCGCTGGGGCGAGATGCCGGGCGCCGAGTTCCAGGCCGGGAACCTCACGCTGGCGATCATGGATCCGACGGCGTTCGGCATGGAGTTCCGCCCGCACGGCGTCCCGATCGCCCTGCAGGTCGACGACGTCGCCGCCGCGCGGGCCCACCTGGAGGCCGAGGGCGTCAGCTTCCTCGGCGACACGATCGACAGCGGCGTCTGCCACCAAGCGATCTTCCGCGACCCGGCCGGCAACACGCTGGACCTGCATCACCGCTACGCGTCGGCGGCGGACTGAGCGGGGCGGCGCGCGCCGGGCGCTGGTCCGGGGCCGTGACAGGGAGGTTGAAGGGGCCGTCTTCCGGGTGTCGGGAGGGGGGTGGCCGGTATGGGTTGCCCTATGCGCGCCTGATCCCGGCCACCCCCGGAATGCGACCTCGTTCACGCCCCGCGGCACTTGACAGCGCCAAACTAAGACCATTAGTCTAACGCCTATGCCCGCGTCCTCCTTCACCCGCTTCACCCGCTTCGGCTTCGTCAACGCCTGGCTCGTCCGCGAGGACGACGGCCTCACCCTGATCGACACCACGATGAAGGGGGCGGGCAAGGCGATCCGGGCTGCGGCCGGCGAGCTCGGCGCGCCGATCACCCGCATCGTCCTCACGCACGCCCACGGCGACCACATCGGCGCGCTGGATGAGCTGGCCGGCGCCCTGCCCGGCGCCGAGGTCATCATCTCGGCCCGCGACGCCCGCCTGCTGTCCAAGGACAAGTCCTTGGACCCGGGGGAGCCCCAGGACAAGATCGCCGGCAGCCTTCCCGGCGCGAAGACGGTGCCGACCCGGACGGTGACGCACGGCGACCGCATCGGGTCGCTCGAGGTCATCGCGACGCCGGGCCACACGCCCGGACACGTTGCGCTGCTCGACACGCGCGACCAGACCGTCTTCTGCGGCGACGTCTTCTCGACGATCGGCGGCGTGGCCAGCAGCGCGAAGCTGTACCCCCGCTTCCCGCTGGTGCGGATGGGCACCTGGAGTCCCGAGGTCGACCTGAACAGCGCCCGCATCCTGCGTGCGCTGGACCCCGCCCGGCTCGCGCCCGGCCACGGCAAGGCCGTCGAGGCGCCGGG
>JAWVGD010000004.1:0-2867 GCA_033855515.1 Baekduia sp. | reverse complement strand
AGCGCGACGAGGCCTACCGGATCGCCCAGAAGTACGCCCAGCAGGCGTGGGACACCCGGACGCCGCTGCGCGAGCTGCTCGAGGCCGAGCCGGAGCTGGGCCTCGACCTGGACGAGATCTTCGACCTCCAGCACTACACGAAGCACGCTGCCGAGATCGTCGGGCGGCTCGACGCGCTGCAGTAGGCGCGCGGTCGCTGCGTCTTCGTCCTGACCTACCGCACCAAGACGAGCGCGGCGTAGGACATCGGCGGCGGCGGCGCGCGGCGCCGGGCATCTCCGCCCGGCGCCGCCAACCGCCCTCTCATGAGCCGCGACCCACTATCAGGCCGCCGCCACCATCGCCTCGGCGTCGTCCACAGCGACGCCCTCGTCCACCGCCACGGCCGCCGCGTCGTCGCGGCGCAGCGCCACGACCACCACCGCGGCGGCGGCGACCAGGAGCGCGGTCCCGACCCCGAAGGCCGTCGTGTAGCCGTGCGTCAGCACCGCGGCGCGGCTGCCGTGGGCGCCGGCGCTCGCCTGGCTGGCGACGGTGGACAGCACGGCCAGGCCGAGCGCCCCGCCGATCTGCTGGGAGGTGTTGAACAGCCCGGACGCCAGGCCCTGGTCATCGGGCGCGACGCCGCTGGTGGCGATCAGCGTCAGCGGCACGAACGCGTTGCCCATGCCGAGCGCGAGCAGCACCAGGCCGGGCAGGAAGCCGGTCCAGTACGAGCCGTCCGGCGTCAGCGTCGTCATCCACAGCAGGCCCGCCGCCGCGGTCGCCAGGCCGCCGGCGAGCACGGCCTTGGGGCCGAAGCGCATGATCAGGGTCTGGGAGATCACCGAGCCGCCGATGATCCCGATCGTCTGCGGCAGGAACGCCACGCCGGACTCGAGCGCGTTGTAGCCCTTGATCTGCTGGAAGTACAGCGTCCCGAAGAAGAACAAGGAGTACAGCCCCCCGACCAGCAGCACGGTCACGCCGTTGGCGGTCGTCAGGGTGCGGGTGCGGAAGATCGACAGCCGCACGAGCGGCGCGGCCCGCCGCGACTCGACGGCGCCGAACAGCGCCAGCAGCCCGACGGCGCCGAGGGCCCCGCCGAGCGTCCGCACGTCGCCCCAGCCGAAGTCCTGGGCCTTGACGATCGCGAACGTGAGCAGGCTCAGCCCGGCGGTGACGAGCACCGCGCCGACGAGGTCGAAGCCGCCCGACCGGTTCGCGATCCGTGACTCGGGCACGAACCGCAGCGCCAGGGCGAGCGCCGCGACGCCGACCGGCAGGTTGACGAGGAAGACCCACTGCCACGACAGGGCATCGGTCAGGATGCCTCCGAGGAGCAGGCCGGCGGCCCCGCCGCCGCCCGAGATCGCCGCGAACGCGCCGAGGGCCTTGGCGCGATCGGGCCCCTCCGGGACGCTGGACGTGATGATGCTCAGCGCCGCGGGGGACACCAGCGCGGCGCCCAGGCCCTGCAGCGCCCGTGCGGCGATGAGGAAGCCCGGTGAGGTCGCGGTCGCGTCGAGCAGCGACGCGAACGTGAACAGGCCGACGCCGGCGAGGAACAACCGCCGGCGCCCGAGCAGGTCCCCGGCGCGGCCGCCGAGGAGAAGGAAGCCGCCGAAGGCCAGCATGTAGGCGTTGATCACCCACTGCAGGTCCGACGGGGCGAAGTGCAGATCGGTCTGGATGGACGGGAGCGCGACGAGCGTGATGGTCGCGTCGAGCACCACCATGAACTGCGCGAGGCAGACCACGACGACGGCGACGAGCCAGTGGCGCGCGGGGCCGGCGCTGGGCGTGGCCGGGGCGGCGTCGAGCGCCGCGGGGGAGGGGTCGGTCATGAGAGGGGGAGGAGGAGAGGGGCCGTCCGCAGAAGCGGACCGGGTGGTCCACATGACCGTAACACAAGCGGACCGACTGGTCCATATTTTCGGACCGGCCGGTCCGCTTGACGCGTCGAAGTGGTACCGTGAGGGCCATGTCGGTCTCACCTGCCACCCCTCTGCGAGCCGACGCGCAGCGCAACCTCGAGCTGATCCTCGAGGCCGCGCGCACGGCGTTCGCCGAGGGCGGCCTCGACGTCGGGGTCGAGGAGATCGCCCGTCGCGCGGGTGTGGGCAAAGCCACGTTCTTTCGCCGCTTCCCGACCAAGGACGCGCTCGTCGTGGCGGTCCTGGAGGGGTTCGTCGACGAGCTGGTAGCCGCCGCCGACCGCGCCGTCGCCCTGGACGACCCGCTCGACGGGCTGCGGCAGTTCATCCTGGACAACGCCCGGATGCAGGCCTACAACACCGGCTTCTTCGACGCGATGAGCGCCCGCTACAACGGCTGCTCGTTCCCCGTCGAGCTGACCGACCGGACGCTGACCGCCGTCGGCCGCGTGCTCGAGCCGGCGCGCGCGGCGGGGCTGCTGCGCGACGGCGTCCAGGCCGGCGACCTGTCGACGATGCTGAAGATGCTCGGCGCGGCCATCCGGCCCATGCCCGGCGTCCTGGTCGCCGAGGAGGCGTGGACGCGCTACCTCGAGCTCCTGCTCTCGGGGATCCGCTCGGGCCAGGATCCGCTGCCCGGCCTCGCGGTGGACCCCTGCGCCATGGTGCGCGAGGCCCAGCGCGAGAGCGCCTGAGGGCCGTCCGGCAGGCCTCGCCGCCGCCGACGCCTTCGATAACTTGTGGGCGTGACCGCCGCCTCCCTCAACTTGCCGCTCGTCGCCTCCGGCAAGGTTCGTGAGATCTATGACCTCGGCGACGACCGACTGCTGCTCGTCGCGTCAGACCGCATCTCGACGTACGACGTCGTGCACCCGAACGGGATCCCGGACAAGGGCAAGGTGCTGACCGGCATCTCCGCGTTCTGGTTCAACAAGACGGGGCACATCGTGC
>JAWVGD010000003.1:0-7405 GCA_033855515.1 Baekduia sp. | reverse complement strand
CGCGTGACGCCGCGTTTGACGAGGTCGTCCTGCATCGCCACGGCGACCAGCGTGCCGTCCATCGGGTACCCGTCGGCCCACTGCTGGCCCGGAGCCGGACGACCCTCCAACAGGTCCCGCATGTCCTCGGAGGCGAGGAGGCGCAGGCGCAGTCGGGCGGTGGTGAGCTCCACGGCTCCGACCATAGTCGCTCGCCGGACACGGTCCGGTCAGAACAGGCTGGGGGTGCCGTCGTCGCCGCTGACCGCCGGCTCGGGCTCGGCGTCCAGGAGGCAGTCCGGGCCGTCGTAGCGCGCGTCGCCGACGGCGGGGCCGACGGCGCGGCGGGCGGTCATCGCGTCCGGCAGCGGGGCGAGCAGCTCCTGCAGGATGGGCGCCGGCGTGCCGTGGTCCAGCCACGCCTCTTCGGCGTCCTGGCCGGGCAGGATGACCGGCATGCGGTCGTGGACGTCGCGGAGCACGTCGTTGGCGGTGGTCGTGACGATCGTGCAGGTCCGCAGGACCTCGTCGCCGGCGCCGTGCCACACGGCCCACAGCCCGGCGAAGGCGAACGGCGCACCGTCGGCGCGCGTGACGTGCCAGGGCAGCTTGCGGGCGCGACCCTCGCGCGCCTGCCACTCGTAGAACCCGTCGGCGACGACGAGGCAGCGGCGGGTCTTCAGCGCGTCACGGTAGGCGGGCTTCTCGGCGACGGTCTCGGCGCGCGCGTTGATCATCTTGAAGCCGGTCGACGGATCCTTGGCCCAGTGGGGGACCAGGCCCCAGCGCAGCAGGGCACCGCGCGGCTCGCCCTCCTTGGAGGTCGTGACCGTGACGATGTCGTCGCCGGGCGCGACGTTGAAGCGCCGGCGGATCTCCAGCGACTCGCCGAGCGCGAAGCGGGCTCGCAGGTCGGCCGACGCGGGCCCACCCGCCACGAGCGAGTAGCGCCCGCACATGCCGCTACTTCCCGGGCGCCGCGGCCCGGGTCGCCTTGGCGCGCGCCTGCCGGCGGCGGCCCAGCAGCGCCATGACGGCCAGGGCGACGATCACGATCAGGATCCCGACCCAGACCGCGGTCAGGAGGCTCAAGCCGCCGAGCGGCCAGGCGATGAGCTTGGCGATGCCGGTGCCGAGCAGCACGAGCGCGACGATCAGCCCGAGGATGATCGCGATGCCGCGGACGCGCGCGAGGGTGCCGGCGCTGGCCGGCGGCGCGACGAGGCCCATGAACCGCAGCAGCATGAGCTGGCGGTTGGACGGCGGGGTCTGGCCGAGGCGCTCGACGGCGGCCTTCAGGTCATCGGGGCGGCGCTCGGCGAGCGCCAGCGAGGCGTCGGCCATGCGCCGCAGCGCCATGCGCTCCTGCGGCCGGGCAGCGGCCAGGGCGGCGCGGAAGTGCTCCCGAGAGGCCTTGGCGTCATAGCGCTCGGCGGCGCGCGCGCCGAGGATGGCCTGCGCCGCGGCCTTGAACTTCTGCTCGCGGGCCAGCTCCTCGTCGGAGCGGGTCTCGAGCTGCTGCATCGCGGCGAGGCCGCCGTTCTGCTGCATCTTGATCTGGCGCTGCTTGGGCGGCATGTCCCCCCAGCCTATCGCCAGGCTTTACCCCTGCGTTCGCCGCGCATGGCAGGATGCGGACCGATGCTCCGCCGGTTCTCGATCCTGCTCTGCCTGCTCGTCCTGTGCGCCCCCGTCGCGGCACACGCCCAGAGCTCGCCCTTCGCGCCCCTTCCGCCGGCGACGACCGCGCCGGAACCCACCCCGACCGTCTCGTCCTCCTCGTCCAGCGACGGGGGCGGGCTGAAGGCCTGGCAGCAGATCCTGATCTTCGGCGGTGGCGCGATCCTCCTGTTCGGGATCGGGTTCGCGATCCTCGCCGACGCGCGCAGCGTGGCGCCCACGATCGAGAACACCGAGGAGCGCGAGACCACGCGCAAGGGCCGCGAGGCCGACCTGAAGCGCCGCAAGGCCAAGGCGCGCGCGGCCGACAAGCGGTCCCGGCAGGCGCGCAAGCGCAACCGCTGAGGGGCGGGGCGGCACGCGCGCCCGGATCACGTGGGTTCGGTGCCGAATCGTGATGCGCGTCATCGAATGACCTAAGGCGCCGAGTCGGGCACGTCGGCGTAGCCCGTGCCGAGCGCCTTGCCGGTCGCGGCGAGGCACGCCCGGTCCAGGCGGACGAAGACGAGCGCGACTCCACGCTCGCCCTGGGCCGGCGTGTTCCGGCACCAGGTGTAGGTGTAGGTGTCGAAGTTCAGCGCGGCCACGAACGCGTGACCGAGGTCGGCGACGTGCGCGCCGCCGACGCCGACGATGGGGCGCTTGATCGCCACGCAGTCGTACCGCCCGATGCGCTTGGTGAGGACGCGATCGTCGGGGATCGCGTCCGGGGACTGCAGGATCGGCCCGCACTCGGTGCGGGCGATCGGCCCGTCGAGCTCATGGGCGGCGGCGCGGGCCCGGGCGTCGGCGGTGATCCGGCGCTCGACCGCGGTCACGAGCGCCGCACGCGCGGCGAGGATCCGGCTGCCGTCGGCACCGGCCGGCGGCTTCAGCGCCCGAGCGGCGCCGCGGTGCGGCGCCTGGATCCGCGTGAGCTTGGCGCGCAGGTCCGTGACCAGGACGGCGTTGCGGCGGGCCTGGCGCTTCTCGTTGTCGGACCGCTGGCCGAGCGCGACCACCGCGAACGCGACCACGCCGGCCAGGGCGACGACGGCCGCGGTGCCGCCGAGCATCCGGCGCCGCCGCCGCACCGACCGCGGCGTGGCGAAGTACGACGCCTGGCAGTGCGGGCAGCGCTCGTACCGGGTCCGTCCCTCACGGCCGCACGTGGGACACGTCCGCAGCGGCGGGGGATCGGGCGGCTCGGTCACGGCCTAACCAGCGTAGACAGCCTCGGTGGTTGTGCGCAACCATGGCGCGCGATGGATCCCTTCGCCCCAGGCCCGCAGCCCGCCGGACGGACGCCGGCGCCCGGGCGCCTCGGCCTCGTCCAGGCGTTCACGAACTCGTTCTGGGATCTCCGTGGCGACGGTACCGACGAGTGGGCCGACCTCGCGGGCTTCCGGGCGTGGCTGGCGGCCCGCGGCTTCGGCGGGGCCGGCGGCGGGGCCGGCGCCGACGATCGCGCCCGGGCGCTGACGCTCCGGGAGGCCCTCCGGCGCCTCGCGCTGGGCCACCACGAGGACGGCGCACCCGACCCCGCCGACCTCGCGGTCCTCGACGCGCTCGCCGCCGGGACGCCGCTGCGCCTGCGCTTCGCCGCCGGCGCGGCGCCGCAGCACGAGCCGGCGGGGGAGGGTCCCGACGCGCTGCTGGCGCTCGTGCTCGGCGTCGTCGCCGACGCGATGGCCGACGGCACCTGGAGCCGCGTGAAGGCCTGCCCCGGGCCGCACTGCGGCTGGTTGTTTTACGACGCCTCGCGCAACCGCGCCAGCCACTGGTGCTCCATGCGGATCTGCGGCAACCGCGTCAAGGGCCGGGAGTTCCGGGCCAGGCGACGAGACGGGGAATGAGCATGCAACCGATCGGGGAGCGCGGCGTACTTAGCCCAATGCGGCGTACCTGACCGACAGAAGGGCGCGCGACGTCGGCCGCGAACTTCATCATCCGACGTTCGCGGTCGATCACCGTCACACGACCTTCACTTGAAGGCTTGCCCCGTGGATCACCCTGTGCATCGCGCCATGGCCACACGCCCCCGTCTGACGCCGCTTCTGCCGCCGCTGCCGAAGCTCCGGCACCTGCGCCGCGAGCGCCTCCGGCTGACCGACGGCGGGCGCACCACGCTCTACGTCGCCCGTTACGACCTGCGGCGCACCGACGTGCGCGTGATCCGGCTGGCCCGGCCCGCGCCGCTGGAGGCCTACTGCCGCGCCCACGGCTTCGACGAGGCGCTCGTCGGCGGCTTCTACCAGCGCCCGGACCTGACCCCGCTCGGCGAGCTGCGCACCAACGGCGTGGTTCGCCGCCACGTGCCGTTCGCCCCGCCGTTCGGTGACGTGCGCGCCAGCCTCAGCATCCACGGCAGCCGGATGGCGATCGCGGCGCGCGGCGAGCTGCCCGAGGTCGCCGGCGGCGACCTCCTGCAGGCCGGGCCGCTGCTGGTCCGTGGCGGCGCGCCGGTCCTCGGCGACGTCGAGGGCTTCTCGGCCGGCTCGCACCAGTTCGACTCCGACATCACGGCGGGGCGCTACCCGCGTGCCGCGATCGGGATCACGCGCCGTGGCGAGGCGCTGGCCGTCGCCTGCGACGGCCGTGCCGACGACGAGGCGGGCCTGACCATGGCCGAGCTGGCCGAGGCGATGGCGGCGCTCGGCGCGGTGCAGGCGATGAACCTCGACGGCGGCGGCTCGACGTCGCTGGTCTGCGGCGGACGGCTCCGCAACGTCCCGCGCGAGGCCCACGGCATCGCGCTGCCGGGCGGCCGCGTGGTGCCGACGGCGATCGTCTTCCGCCGTCGCTGACCGCGCACGAGGGCTGTCCCAGCGCGACAGCCAGATTTTCAGAGTGTCGTATAACAGGTGGAGTGCGCGTGCTCTCCGGCCTCATGTTCTTTCCTCGTGGTGGGTCTGCGCACGTGGCCCGTGCCCTCGCGTCGCAGTTGCCGGCGCACGGGTGGGACGTCACGCTGGTGACCGGCTCACGCAGCGGCCACGGCGACGCCCGCGCGTTCTACGCGGGTCTGGACGTCCACCCGGTCGACTTCGACGCCGGTGACGCCCCGATGCACCCGTCCTACGAGGATCGTCCCGACGCGCCCGATCCCGTCTTCGCGGCCCTCGACGATGTCGCGTTCGAGCGCCACACCGCCGCCTGGGCGACCGCCTTGGACGACGCGCGCGCCGACGAGCACGACGTCCTGCACCTCCATCACCTCACGCCGCTGCACGAGGCCGCGCGCCGCGTCGCCCCGGGCGTCCCGATCGTCACGCACCTGCACGGCACCGAGCTGCTGATGCTCGAGGCCATCGCCGACGGTGCGCCGTGGCCCTACGCCGAGGCGTGGGCGCGCCGCATGCGCCGCTGGGCCCAGGCCTCCGAGCGGCTCCTCGTCCTGACGCCCGGCCAGGTGCAGCGCGCCGTGGATCTGCTCGGCGTCGACCCGGGCCGCTGCGTGCTCTGCCCCAACGGGTTCGACCCCGAGTGCTTCGACGACGTCGAGGTCGACCGGCCCGCCCACTGGCGCCGTCACCTCGTCACCGAGCCGCGCGGCTGGCGCCCCGGGGGCGACGAGGGCAGCGTCGGCTACAGCGCCCAGGACATCGCGCCGCTGACCGTCGGCGGGCCGGTCCTCATCAGCGTCAGCCGCTTCACGGCCGTCAAGCGCCTCGGCCTGCTGGTCCGCGCGTGGGCGCGGGCGCAGGGCGACGGGCGCCTGCCGTCCGACGCGTCGCTCGTGCTGCTCGGCGGCTACCCGGGGGAGTGGGAGGGGGAGCATCCCTGCGACGCCGTCACCGCCTCGGGCGCACGCAACGTCTTCCTCGCCGGCTGGCACGGCCACGACGAGCTCCCCTCGTTCCTGGCGGCCTCCGACGCGCTCGTGCTCGCCTCGGTGCGCGAGCAGTTCGGATCCGTCCTGGTCGAGGCCATGGCCTGTGGCCTGCCGCCGATCGCCGTCGACCGCTTCGGACCCGCCGACATCGTCGACGACGGCGTCACGGGCTGGCTGGTCGGCCCCGACGACGAGGCGGCGCTGGCCGACGCGATCGTCGAGGCGATCACCGATCCCGTCGAGCGCCGTCGCCGGGGCCGCCGCGCGTGGCGCACCGCCCGCGACCGCTTCTCGTGGCCCGCGCTGGCCGGCGACCTGGCGGGCGTCATGGACGAGGTGGCCGACGTCGCCGACGAGCGCCTGGCGCGCCCCAGCACGGCGTGACGCCGCCGCGGTCCGAGCTGCGACGCATCGCCGCGCTGTTCCGGCCCTACCGCGGACAGCTCTTCTCCGTGCTCGCGATCATCGCGCTGAGCGCGGGGCTGAGCATGGTCTCGCCGTTCCTGCTGCGCGAGGTCCTCGACCAGGCGATCCCGCATCGCGACACCACCCAGTTGACCTGGCTGGTGGGCGGCATGATCGCGATCGCGATCGTCACCGGCGGCCTCGGGGTGGCCAGCACGTACCTGTCGAACATCGTCGGCCAGGAGGTCATGCACGACCTCCGCGCCGCGGTCTACCGGCACCTGCAGCGGATGTCGCTGGCGTTCTTCACGCGGACGCGGACCGGCGAGGTCCAGGCGCGGATCGCGTCGGACATCGGCGGGATCCAGAGCGTCGTGACGAGCACGGCGACGTCGATCGTCTCCAACGTCACGACCGTGCTGGCGACGATCGCGGCGATGTTCGCGCTGGACTGGCGCCTGGCGGCGTTCTCGCTGGTGGTGCTCCCGTTCTTCGTGTGGATGACCCGGCGCGTCGGCGGGGAGCGGCGCAAGATCACCGCCCAGCGCCAGGGGCGGGTGGCCGACATGTCGTCCCTGGTGGAGGAGTCGCTGTCGGTCACGGGCATCCTGCTCGGACGCACGATGGGCCGCGGCGACGAGCTCGTCGACCGCTTCACGAGCGAGTCGCGGGAGCTCGCCACGCTGGAGGTCCGCTCCCGCATGGCCGGCCGCTGGCGCATGGCGACGGTGCAGATGAGCTTCGCGATCATGCCGGCGCTCGTCTACTGGTTCGCGGGGCAGACCTCGGCGATCAGCGTCGGCACGCTCGTCGCGTTCACGACGCTCCAGACGCGGCTGCTGTTCCCGATCGGCTCGCTGCTGTCGGTCTCGGTGGACCTGCAGAGCTCGATGGCGTTGTTCCATCGGATCTTCGAGTACCTCGACCTGCCGATCGACCTCGCCGAGCGCGACCGGCCGGTGGAGCTCCACGACGTTCGCGGCGAAGTCGCGTTCGAGGGCGTGCGGTTCGGCTATGACGCCGAGGCGCCACCGACGCTCGACGGCGTCGACCTCGAGGTCCCGGCGGGCTCGTTCACCGCGATCGTGGGGGAGACGGGCAGCGGCAAGACCACGCTCGCCTACCTCGTCGCGCGGCTCTACGACGTCACCGGCGGCCGTGTGACGATCGACGGCATCGACGTCCGCGACGTCAGCTTCGCCTCGCTGGCGCGCACCGTCGGGCTCGTGTCGCAGGACACGTACCTGTTCCACGCGTCGGTGCGTGAGAACTTGCGCTTCGCGCGGCCGGAGGCGACCGACGAGGAGCTCGAGGCCGCGGCGCGCGCGGCGCAGATCCACGAGCTGATCGCCTCGCTGCCCGAGGGCTACGACACCGTCGTCGGGGAGCGGGGCTACCGCTTCTCCGGCGGCGAGAAGCAGCGGATCGCGATCGCCCGCGTGGTGCTGCGCAACCCGCCGATCCTGGTGCTGGACGAGGCGACCAGCGCGCTGGACACCGAGACCGAGCGCGCGGTGCAGGGGGCGC
>JAWVGD010000002.1:0-2548 GCA_033855515.1 Baekduia sp. | reverse complement strand
TCGCCAAGGTCTCCGCGGGCTGCGCCAACGAGCTGGGCGCCGCCCGGGGCTTCTACCGCACGGCCGACACGGTGCAGGACATCGAGGCGCTGCGCGTCGCCGGCGGCTACGACAAGCTGGTGCTCTTTGGCGTCAGCTACGGCACGAAGGTCGCCGAGGACTATGCCGCGGCCTACCCCGACCACGTCGAGTCGCTCGTGCTCGACAGCGTCGTGCTGCCCGAGGGCCCGGACCCGTTCCAGCGCTCGTCGCTGTCGAGCGCGCCGCGCGTCCTCGCCGACCTCTGCGCCCACAATGCCTGCGCGGGCGCGACCGACCACGTGGCCAGCGACCTCTCGAGCCTGGCGGCCAAGCTCCGCAAGGGCGCCCTGCGAGGGCACGTCATCACCTCCGGTGGTCGCCGGGTCAGCCTGAGCATGGGCCAGACCGACCTCGTCGCGATCCTCCTCGCCGGCGACGTGAACCCGACGCTGCGCGCCGAGCTCCCCGGCTCGATGCGGGCGGCCCTGCGCGGCGACGCGTCGCCGCTGCTGCGCCTCGCGGTGCGCTCCGAAGGGCTGACGACCGGCCTGAAGGACACGCGCCTGAAGACCGCGGGGACGACGGCGGTCGGCCACGCCGCGAGCTCCGGCGGTGATAGCGACGCCCTCTTCCTGGCGACGACCTGTGAGGAGGCGCCGTTCGCGTGGACCCGGGCCGGCAGCGCCGATCAGCGTTACAACGAGATCACCGCGGCGGCCCAGCAGATCCCCAGGGCGCAGCTCGGCCCGTTCTCGCCGACCGCCGCGCTGCAGGGCGGCCCGATCCCGCTGTGCATCGGCTGGCCCGACGCGTCCCCCGCGCCCGCCCCTTCGGCTCCCCTGCCGGCGGTGCGGACGCTCGTGCTCAGCGGCCAGATGGACCTCCGCACGCCCTACGTGGACGCGGCGCAGATCGCCACGCGCGTCCCCGGAGCGTTCGTCGTGCAAGTGCCCTTCACCGGGCACTCGACGGTCAGCAGCGACGCGTCGACCGGCAGCTCGTGCACCAAGGGCACGCTGGCGACGTTCTTCGCCGGCGGGACGCCCACCGCCTGCGCGGCGATCCAGAACCCGTACGCGCCCACGCGCCGACCGCCGACGTCGCTCGGCGCGATCAAGGCACGCGACCGCAAGACGCGGACGATCATCGCGGCCGGCTCGACGGTGACCGACGCGGCGCGCCAGATCATCGGCGACGCGCTCGCGCTCAGCGCGCTGCCCAAGCACGTCGCCGGCCTGCGCGCAGGCAACGCCACGGTCAACTCGGACGGGAGCTTCCGGCTGACGAAATACCAGTACGTGCCCGGCGTCGTCGTGAGCGGGACGGTCGACCCGAGCCGCAACGCGAAGATCACGATCCACGGCGGCGGCGCGCTGTCGGGGACGCTGACCATGGGCGCCAACGGCTCGGTCTCGGGCCGGCTCGGCGGCAAGAAGGTCACGATCGCGGCGTCCAGCGCCGTGCGGGCCTCGCTGCCGACGGTGGCCCAGGCGCTCGCCCGGCCGCGGCTGGGCCGGTAGCGTCCCGCGGCGCCCCGCTCGGTGCGCCGGCGGTCCAATTGCGCGCCGGGGCGTCCGGGTAGCCTCGGCGCGATGGCCAACGCCCTGGCGCACGAGACCTCCCCGTACCTCCTGCAGCACCGCGAGAACCCCGTCGACTGGCTCCCGTGGGGCCCGGAGGCGCTCGGCCGCGCGCGGGAGCTGGACCGGCCGCTGCTGGTCTCCATCGGCTACTCCGCGTGCCACTGGTGCCACGTCATGGAGCGCGAGTCCTTCGAGGACCCGGCGGTCGCGGCGCTGATGAACGAGCGCTTCGTCTGCGTCAAGGTCGACCGCGAGGAGCGGCCCGACATCGACGCGATCGCGATGGAGGCCGTCCAGATGATGACCGGCCACGGCGGCTGGCCGCTGAACGTCTTCCTGACGCCCGACCATGTCCCGTTCTACGGCGGCACGTACTTCCCGCCCGCCCCGCGGCACGGCATGCCCGCATGGCCCGCGGTGGTCGAGGCCGTCTCCGAGGCCTGGGTCAACCAGCGCGACGAGATCGTCGCCCAGGGCGAGAAGATGGCCGCGCGCCTGGGCCAGACGACCGCGCTGCAACCCAGCGACGCCACGCTGAACGCCGAGCCGCTGGACGACGCCGTGCGCAACCTGCGCGCGGCGTTCGACGCCGAGAACGCCGGTTTCGGCGGCGCCCCGAAGTTCCCGCCGTCCTCGGCGCTGCTGCTGCTGTGGGCGCGCACCTCGCGCGGCGGCACCTGGGCCGCCAAGGCCGGCGACATGGCAAGCGCCACGCTGCGCGCGATGGCCGCGGGCGGCATCTACGACCAGCTCGGCGGCGGCTTCGCGCGCTACGCGGTCGACGCCACATGGACGGTCCCGCACTTCGAGAAGATGTTGTACGACAACGCGCTGCTGGCGCGGGGCTACCTCCACGGCTGGCAGACCACGGGCGACCCGGCGTTCCGGCGGGTGACCGAGGAGACGCTCGACTTCGTCGCGCGTGAGCTCCGCGGGCCCGAGGG
>JAWVGD010000001.1:0-3746 GCA_033855515.1 Baekduia sp. | reverse complement strand
GGCGAGGCGACCGGCGCGGCCCTCAACACCGGTGCGTCGCTGCGGCGCGTCACGGCGCTGACCGACCGCATCCAGGACGTCCCGTACGCCAAGCTGCTGGCCAACACCTTCCTGAAGTGGCGGGGGGTGACGCTGACCGCGGTCGACAGCGCGGGCGCCCGCTCGTCGGTCACCCACACCGTGCCGCTGGTCCCCGACCAGCCGCCGAAGCTCCAGGCGGCATTCGTCAACCGCGACCCCAACGCGCGGACGTTCGACGTCTTCCGGCCCCACAGCCGCATCAAGGTCCCGCTCGGCGCGGCCGCGCGCCGCCCGGCCAAGCGCGCCCACGGCGCCGCGACCTCGTCGCAGAGCATCCAGTACCCGCTGACGACTGCCGACGAGCTCGCCTTCGACGCGAGCGCCAGCAGCGACCCCGACGGCACCATCGCCTACTACACGCTCGAGGTCGGCCAGCCGCTGCTGACCCCCGGGCTGTGCAACCCCAAGGGTCCCCCGCTCGCGGTCGGCGGCAACGGCCCGATCTCGCTCGACGGACCCGAGGACGGCTACGGCCCCGGGCAGTTCTTCGGTGCCGGCCCGGGCGGCGGCGCCGGTCCCGCGATCCAGCCGGGCATCGCCGGCTCGCTGCCGGGCGCCACCCTCAACCCGCGCGGCCTTCAGCAGGCGGGCTTCCGCGGCGTGGCGGCCCGGGCGCGCGCCGCGGCCGCACGCGCGACCCCGTCGAAGCTGCCGACGCTCGCGACGCTGATGGGCACCCATCCGCTCGTGCACCCGTGCGTCCCGTACGCGAACCGCAACGTCGTGCCGGAGCCCTTCAAGGTCCGCGCGAGCGCCGCCGCACGACCGCTGCTGCACGGCAGCGTCCCCTCGCCGCTGCTGACGCCGCTCAAGGGCCTGGAGAACGACACGACCGCCCTGGTCACCAAGGACCCGGCGAACCTGCGCTTCCGGATCCCGGTCGCCGGTCACTACTCCGTGGCGGTGTCGGCCTACGACGACGCCGGCCTCGGCGCGACGCAGCGCACCGACGGGTTCGAGATCGTCGACACGAGCGGCACGTGCCAGAACATCGCCGGTCAGGAGCTCACAGTGCTCGACACAGCGCTCGACAAGCGCAAGGTGGTCTTCTCCGGGCAGTGCATGGACTTCGGCGGCAAGCACCGCCGGTTCTGGACGCGCAACGCGATCGACATCAACGGCGTCGAGCTGCGTCCCACCGGCACCAGCGCGCTCTACCTCCAGCTCGACGGCCCCACGAAGTGGCGCGTCTTCTCGACCCGCGCCCCGAAGCCGGCGGGGTTCGCCGGCGACGATCCCTACGACAACACGACCCTCGGGGCGATGGTGGACAAGCCGGGCGCGGTGGACGTCGTGGCCGACGGCGACCTCGTCGCGCGGTTCGACCACTTCTCCGCCAAGGACGCCCAGCGCTTCCTCGCCAACGACCACTCGGTCGCGCCGGTCATCCCCGCCGAGGCGAGCTACCACGGCTCCGCGCTTGCCCGGCCCGACGCCGGCACGGAGCGCTGGGACGCCTTCGCGGTGCGGTTCGACACCGACGGCCGTTCCACGATGGCGTTCCGGATCGTCCTGCCCTCGCAGTTCAGCCGTGACGACGCCGGGACGAGGCCGACCGCCGACGTCGTGCGGCCGGGGCTCGATGAGCCGCGCAGCGCGCCGTTGACCACCAACACGTACGCCGACATCGCCAAGCACCGCCGTGCGCACGCGGCCGCGACAGGAGCCGGCCCGCGTGCCCACGCGGCGCTGAACGTCAACGGGTCGCTGGACCTGTCGGGCACGACGCTCGGCCCCGTGTCGATCCAGCACGGCAGCCTGGTGTTCGACGTCGCCCGCGGGCTGTGGAAGGGCGACATCGACGAGGCGCTGCTGACGCTCGGGCCGAAGATCGTCCCCGTCACGTTCCACATCCTCATCGACAACGGGGAGCTGAAGGAGGCCCGCGGCAGTGCCGGGGTCAAGATCCCCATCTTCTCCGGCGTCGACCTCGACGAGGTGCGCTTTGCGATCGTCACCGATCCGCTGACGATGAGCGGCGGGGCGACGTTCAGCTTCGGCCAGGTGCTCAAGGGTGACCTCGACCTCACCGTGCGCGTGGACCCCGTCTTCCTGCGCCTGCAGGGGCGCATCCGGATGGCGAGCCTGGAGCTCGGCGGCGGCTTCGTCCAGTACGACG
This sequence comes from Baekduia sp., assembly GCA_033855515.1. GTDB lineage: Bacteria > Actinomycetota > Thermoleophilia > Solirubrobacterales > Solirubrobacteraceae > Baekduia. The sequence goes on along the minus strand of JAWVGD010000001.1, from coordinate 1,546 downwards.
TCGCCAACGGCAAGACGCTGACGTTCGGCGGCCACTTCGGCGTCAACTTCGGCCCGGCGTCCCTCGAGGCGGGTCTCGAAGGCGGCATCTCGTTCCAGACCGGCGACTTCTACATCCAGGGCGGCGGTCACGCGTGCCTGTGGATCTGCCTCGGCGTCCAGGCGCTGGCGTCCAACATCGCCGTCGCCGGGTGCGGTTCGATCGACCTGTTCGTCGGCGAGATCTCGGCCGGCGTGGCGTACAAGTTCGGCGAGGGCCTGGACCTCTTCACCGGCTGCGACCTCGAGCCCTACAAGCCGGCGATCTTCCGCGCGCAGGCGGCCGACGCCGGGCCCGTCGCCCCGCCGGGCCTGACCATCGCGCCCGGCACCGAGCAGGCCGCGTTCAAGTTCTACGGCGACCCGGGCGCGGCGGGCGCCCCGCGGCTGAGCCTGACGGCGCCCGACGGGCGGGTCTTCACCACCGCCGCGGCGCCCGGCGACTACGCGTTCTCGCCGCCCGAGCCCGCCGGGCTGGTGGGCCGCCCGGCCGGGACGGTGAAGGCGGCGACCGCGCTCATCGACCAGAACCCCGTCGACCACGTCTCGACCATCCTGGTGGCCAACCCGGCCGCCGGCGAGTGGCACGTGACGCCCGCCGACGGCAGCCCGGCGCCGGCGCGGGTCGAGCTGGCGGTGGGGCACCACATCGCCGACAGCACGCTGAAGGCGCCGGTCGTGCCGGCCAAGCTGACGTCGGCCGGCGTGCGGATCGGCAAGGCGAGCTTCCGGGCCAAGTCCTCGGCCGCCGGCGCCGCGGCCACCAGCCTGCGGCCGTCGGCGCTGCGGGCCCTGCGCCGTGTCGCGCCGCTGGAGGTGGCGCGCCTGCGCGGCGCCGTCGTCGACGTCCCCAAGGGCCTGACCGGCAAGATGATCATCATCGACGCCTCGCCGCACGCGTCGACGATCGTCGGGAGCATCGACGTGGCGACCACCAACGGCCGCGTACCGATCGTGTTCGATCCGAGCACCGAGGCCGGCACGCACGAGCTACGCGCGTTCCTCACCCATGCCGACGGCGTGCCGCGCCAGCAGACCGTGATCGACCGCTTCACCTCCCCCGCGCTGCCCAAGCCGTCGGCGCCGCGCCTGGACCTGCACCGCGACCGCCATGACCGCGCCTACGTCGACGTGACGCCCGGGACGGCCGGGACGATCACCGACCCGGAGGCGTCATTCGAGCTCGTCCTCGCCACGTCGGCGGGCCAGCGCATCGAGCGGAGCATCGACGGACGGCTCGCCGAGCCGCTCAGCGACGGCCGCTTCCGGATCCAGCTCGGCACGCTCGGGGGCGCGGCCGTCAAGATGAGTGGCCGCATGCGCTACGGCGCGGCGGTCGGTCGCGGCGCCACCGACCGCCTCACGGGTGCTGCCGTGTTGAGGGGCCGCTGAGGGCGGCGCGCCCGGCTCGTCGGCGGGCCCGCCGGCGAGCGCGGCGGCCAGCTCCCGGCGGGAGGCGATCCCGAGCTTGCGGTACGCCGAGGCCAGGTGGTACTCCACGGTGCTCA